>CAZQSL010000014.1:0-42556 GCA_964595945.1 uncultured bacterium | reverse complement strand
CGAAAGAGACCCGCGTACGAGCCGGTCGTTTTCGATCTGGAGATTGACGGAGGTGAGGTCGGCCCTGATGGCATCAGCGCCGGTGTCCATGATATCGAAAGTCCGGAGCGGCACACTGGTTGGCAGGTTGCTGATGATCCCGCTGAACCCGCTTTCGGTGATGCGGGCGCTTGAGAGTGTGACAGGCACAGCAAGCTTGCCGACTGGTTGCGGCAGCGACGAGAGCGTCCCGTTGATACCGTAGAACTCTATGACCGTTTTCCCGGAAGCGATCGGATATGACACGTCAGTATAGCCTCCGATGACGTCGAGGCTCATGCCGAATATATTGACCTGTTTCATCGCCGGAAGCAGTGCGTTGCCCCTTATGTTGCCGGTGTTAGTATCGTATGCGATGTTCATCACCGAATAGACCGGCTTGCCGATTTCGGAAGACTTGTAATTGATTGCTGCGGAAAAGCCCGCATCGGTGAGTGATCCGTCACGGAGCTTCATCATGGCATAGTAGATGCCGAACTGCAGTTTGTCGTTCCAGAGACTGGATATCATCAGCGGGCTGCCGTTGGGGGGGGCTCCGTCTGTGAAAACGCGCCGCGAATTGTCGTTGTACCAGCCGTTATCGCCAAGTGTGATGGTGCCGGAAAGCTTTGACTTGTACGAATCCATCGGGTCGAATGAGAGATGGAAATCGGAAAAGTCCGCCGGATTAGAGCTTATGTCGCCGAAGAGAGGAAGACCGGTGATCTTCCCTTTCATGTCATGAATATAAACGACTGGGAGACTCGAATCGTCGGAGGATTTCGCGGAAGCCGCGTCGATGGAAGCCTGTATGTTGCGGATGTCGTTGTCTATGGAAGCAGATAGGTTGTCGGCTGAGCGGATGTCATCGAGTATCCTTTTTGCGTCGGCAGAGGTAAGTGAAATCTGGGTGTCGATGGAAATCAGACGTTCCCTGGCTTCGAGCGCTTCGGGCGATGTGCCGGCGGCAAGTGCCTGAAGCTGTGACTTTTCGGTCTGAAGGGACTGGAGCTGGGAATCGAATATCTTCGTCTTCCCGGCGAGTTCCTGCTTGCGTGTCTTGATGGTATCCTTGCGGGAGTTGAGGGTGGTGATGCGCTCTGCAGCAGAAGCGCTCCAGTTGCGGTAATAAGCCGACGCGACGTTGTTTTCGAAGAACAGGGAGCCGTTTTCGAGCACGAATTTCGCTCCAGAGAAAACGAACGGCTGGGGAGTGTTTTCCGCACTGAGTTTCACTGATCCGACGATGCCTTTATCGGAAAGGGTCAGGTCGGAGAATGGGACAGAATACGAGCTGGCTCCTGAATCACCGAGGGCGAATTTCACGGAGCCAGAAATCTTTAGCACTTTGCGGATGGGCTCGTATGTCAAAGCGCCGATGGTCACGCTCACACCGGCATATTGCACTGGAGACATGGCGCCAAGCGAAATGTTACCGGAGGCGATGCGCCAGTTTTCGGGTTTGGTGCAGTCGGGGGCGCAGTCGAGTTCGAGCGGCGATTCTTCGGAAATCTGGAGCGGTATGAATGCGTCCGAGTCGTCCGTATCATTTTCATCTATCTTGAGAGCCGGGATATAGAGAGGCAGCCCAGATGGCTCTTTAGGCCATATAGTCACCTTGAGAGCCTGACTGAAACTGTCTTTCACTCCGACTGAAAGGTTGACAAGCAGATTGCCGGCCTTGTCACGGGTGCGGACATACATGATGTTGCTTTCCGGCATCGCGAGTGTTGACGGTATGGCGTTGCCAATGACCGAATCCCAGAAATCGGGAGACATTGCGAATCCTTTATCACTGGTGATGGTCGCCATTTCGATGGCGTCGCCGGTCGAGTCTCTGAAAACGATCTGTCCTTTCGTGATCGCCGGTTCTCCTGCCTGAGCGAACAGGTCAATCACTACGCCGCTGCGGAATTCGACCTTCATGGCATCGGGCAGGCTGTATTCGCCATAGCTGTATGAAAAACTGACGGGGACGCTGGTGTCCGGGATGTGCAGGCCTTCGCTGTCGAGGACGAGCGTACCGGTCATTTTTGCTGAAGCACTGAGGAGTATCCCGCGGTTTTCGTCGACCTTGTCCGTGAGCGCGAAAACGAGTGGCGCATTTTCACTGTCAGCCGTAATCGCGAGCGATAGTTTCGATACATCGATAACAGCTTTTCCATCGATGATGCGGGCTGGGCTGTTCGACATGATTTTCAGGTTGTCGAAAGTGATGACCTGATTGCCGTTTATTTTGCCGGCGCCGTTGATCGTCATGCCGCTCTTGTCGATAGTGATGATCGGGGTGGTCTGTCCGGTTTTCCTGTCGATCGTGACCTTGCCCAGGACATTGAGGACAGCGGTGAAGGGCTTGGATACAGAGAGAGTGCCATCGACGAGTTTCCATGTGGCTGTTTCGGGATCGCCGCCGCTGAACGTATATTTAAGTGGCGTCTTATCGGGGATCACGAACGATACGGGAGATGTAGTGCCGAGTGACGGGATGTTGAGAGAAAGCTGCGAAGTGCCCTTCGACCACAGGGAAATCCCGTCACCGAGCTGTGTATAGTCGAGCATTAGCCTGTCGGAGGCGTCCTTGATGGCAAACCATGCGACGCGGCTGTCGGGCAGCGGGAGTTTTGACGGGAACGCATTGCCCGCGCTTACGACAGTATAGGTGAGGTCCTCGGCTCCGATAACGTTGGGATATGTGATCTTTACTGCGAATTTCATGTCGCCGACTTTATCCGAGGGGAGCGGCGGGGTTTCGAAAGTTGCCGTGCCGTCCGCTGCCATGTCGATCTTGAATTCCTGCCATTCGTCCGAATTGATCAACGCCTTGCCGCGTACCTCGCCGCCGGAGCCGGCAACTTTTACGGTAACCCTGGTGGCGAATTTGTCATTTTTGAGCACTTTTTTTCGATCAGAGTCGATCTTTACGCTTTCGACTTTGTAAGTGGTTTTCGGAGGAGCGATTTCGAAAGTGATTTCGGGAGTCTCGAAATAGTTGGGCGAATCCACGATGAGTTTGAGCGTACCGGAAGAAGGCTCGGATGTGTCGATTTCGGGCAGGGCGAAAGTGTCAGTCTTTCCGCCGCCGGAAACGATGAACGCAACAGGCGTGACTTCGCCATTATAAACCAGGCGGCCGGAAACCCTGTTGGCAACGCCCTTTGCCTTGACTGTCAGTTTCGGCTGAGCGACCGAGAACAGCTCGATTTCACTTGAGAAATCAATCTTTGCCTCGGTGACTTCGAGGACGTCGGTGACCTGCTGGACGGATTCGATGGTAACGGGGATAGTGTATTCGACAGAGACTTTTTTGCCCTCGTCGTCGAGACCGGTGAAGACGCGTTTTACGCCGATTTTGCCGGTCTGTCCTCCGGCCATGGCTTCGGCCACGATGGCAGGCTCGAATTTTACAGTTCTTTCTAGATCGAGTCGAGGAGCGCTTTGAGCAATCTTGATGGATACTGTTTCGGGAGCAAATTCCACTTCTCTATTGGGAAGCTCGAAGTAGAGTCTTTCGGTGTCGAGGGAGAGTCCTGACTTTCCGGTTATTGCAAGCGTGTATTTGATTTTTTGTTCCTGCTCCGGTGCGATGGTGACGAACTGCGGGAGTGTCGTAACGGTAACCGAGACTGTTTTAACCTTGTAAGTGATACCATCACTCGATGCGGCATCGCCTGTGAGACCGGCAGCGTTGACAGCCAATACGGTGAGGTAATAGGACGTTCCATTAGTGAGTGAAAGGTCCTTGAGAGTCAGCGAGTTGGCCGTCAGTCCCGCCGTGAAGGGGATCATGTCGGATTCGCCGGGAGCAGTGCCAAGAGCATACGTGTATGAAACGATGGGGGACTCGTTGTCTTCGGCGCTCCATTTGAATGTCAGTGTTGATGGCGAGTCAGAGGTGGCTCCGTCATCGACAACCTGGGGAGCGGAAGGCGGTGTCGTGTCGACGGTAACACCGTCAGACTGTGCGGCAGAACCTTCGATTCCCGCTGCGTTGAGAGGTTTGACTTTGACGACGTACTGCACGCCTGACGTAAGTGAGAGTCCGGTGATAGTGATGGAAGTAGTCGCTCCGGCGGGAGTCCACGGGATTAATTCGGTGCCCGCGCCTGTTGTGACGGAATAATGATACATTACTGCATTGGCTGCTGCCGCCCAGTTAGCGGTCAGGGAATCGGGGGAAGTCTGATAGTCTATATCCGGGCCGGGGCCGTCATAAACACTAGCGATGGAGCCTGGGATGCTTGTGTCGATAGCCGTGAAGGTCTCGCTGCTTTTCGTGAATGGTTCCTGATTGCCGGCATTGTCGATCGCGCGGCATTCGAAGTAGTAGGTATGGTTGTTTTTTCCTGTGAATGCCGCACTTCTGTTTGTCTGTGCGGTCTGCCAGTCGACCCATTCGCTGATCTGCCCATCCTTGTATCGAATGTCGAAGTGCCTGATGCCAGAAACGGAGTCCGTGCCATCCCAGCTTACGCTGAACGAGGTGAGTGAAAGATTGGGGGATAGAGGGGAGACTCTGCAAACCGGGGGAGTAGTGTCGACGGTGATACCATTCGAACGGCCGGTGGCCCCTTCGACTCCGGCGATGTTGACTGCCTTGACAAAGAAGTAATACCTGTTGCCTTCGGTGAGTGAAAGACTGGCGTTTGTCACGGAAGTGGCCGTGCCGTTGTCGATCCAGCCTGTGATATCGGGGGTATCGGTTGCCGTGCCGACGCCGTAGAGATAGGAAGAGGCGCCGGTGACGACAGACCAGTTTGCTGACAGCGATGCAGTATTATTAGTGTACGACTCGTCGTTTGCCGTGCCGTCGCTCACGACCGCCGGTGCAGGGAGTTTTGATGTGTCGACGATTGTGTGAGTGTCGCCTTCGCCACCGGGATATGCCTCGATATTGCCGACGTTGTCACGCGCGCGCGACTGGTAATAATAGGTGTGGCCGTTGGCGCCGTCGAAAGTCGCTTCGGTCAGTGGCGTCGCCGTGAGCCAGTTTTTCCATGTGAATGATGCGGGATTGCCGCCTGATGTAACGTCCTTGTACTGGACATCGTAGTTTTTCACACCGGAGATGGCATCGGTGCCGTTCCATCTGACTTTGAAGGACTCGGTTGACTGGTAGTCTCCAGAGAACTGGACGGATGAAACGGGCGGGGTTGTGTCGACGGTTGTTGACGCGAAGTCGATAGCTTCGGGGAAAACGCCGGAGTTGCCAGCGTTGTCGCGTGAGCGGATGCGGAAGAAATATGTGTGCGCGTCAGCGCCGTATGAAAACGCGGCCTGAGATTGTGTAGTATTTGATACGAGGGTGATCCATTCGCCGGCGGAGCCGTCACGATATTGGACATCATGGGATTTTATGCCTGATCCGGTCTGGTCGTCTCCTGTCCATTCGACCATGAATACCGTTGAATTCTGAAATGCCGTAAAAGGTTTGATATATGATGTGGGCGGGGTTGTGTCGACGGTGGTCGACGCGTCATGGGTAACTGGCCATGATTCTACATTGCCGAGAGAATCTGTGGCTCGTGAACGGAAATAGTAGGTATGGCCGGATACGCCGGTGAAAAATGCGGAAGTATCGGTGGACGCGGAAATGAGGGATGTCCATTCGCCGGAATCACCGTCACGGACTTCGATGTCGTATGCAGTGATACCTGAGCCGGCGCCGTCCGAACCGCTCCAGCTTATCGGGAAGGATTCGCTGCCCTGGAATAGCGGCAGTCCTGCCACGGCAGTCGACGGCGGGACAGAGTCTATCGTGGTGGTGGCGTCGCCTGATGGTGTTTCGGGCCATGATTCGAGATTGCCAGCGTTGTCGCGCCCGCGTGTACGGAAGTTGTATGTGTGGCCGCTGACACCGTTGAACACTGTCTGTGTGTCTGTGGCCGATGTGATGATGTCTGTCCACACTCCCCCTGTCGTCGTGTCCTGATACTGGACATCATAACTCCTGATGCCGGACACCTGGTCAGTCCCGTCCCACCTGAGTGTGAAGGCCGATGAAGACTGATAGGGTGAGAGTGCCGCTACCGATGTTTCCGGCGCTGTGAGATCGACGGTGGTGGATATTGCCGAATTGTCTTCCGGCCAGTTTTCGGTGTTGCCAGCTGAGTCGTGCGCTCGAATCTGGAAATGATATGTATGCCCATCTTCGCCGAGTGAAAAGACGTATTCAGCGGGAACGATTGCAGAAAGCCAATCGGTCCATTCGCCGCTTCCGTCCCTGTAGCGGACATCGTAGGTGGCAGAGCCGCTGCCGGGTTCGCTGTCTGCTGAAGTCCAGCGAAGACGGAAAGAAACGGTATTCTGGTATGCGTCGAGCGGCGATGGAGTAGTGACTGGGGGGATCGTGTCGATCGTGGTCAAAGTGTCGCCGCCAGTTGAAAGCGGCCATGACTCGGCATTGCCAATGGTGTCGACGGCTCTTGCGCGGAAGTGATAGGTATGGCCTTCGGCGCCTGTGAAAACGGATGTCGTTAGTGTGGTGGCAGTCAGCCAGTCGGTCCATGTGCCGCCTGTGCCATCCTTGTACTGAACATCGTACGAGGCAATGTCCGAAGCGACGTCGATGCCGGACCAGGAGACCGCCATTGTAAGTGAGGGGGTATATTCAGGGAGAGCCGTGACTGATGACGAGGGGGACGTGGAGTCGATAGTGACACCGTTGGAGACTGCTGACTGGCCGGATACGCGGGCATTGCTGTATGGACGCACGAAGAAGTAATATGTCTGGTTTTCGGCAAGGGTCATGCCGGTTTTTGTATGTGATGTTACATTGTACACATCGGTCCAGCTTACAACATTTGGGGAGTCGGGAGTCAGGCCGATGCCGAAGTGATAGCCCGTGGCGCCAGAGACCGCTTCCCAGTTTGCCGACATTGTGGTCCTGGAAGACGAGAGAGAGATATCCGCGCCCGTGCCGTCACTGACGAAGGAAGGAGCTGGCAGGACAGTAGTGTTGACCGTTGTGAAGGAGTCGCCGTTGGCAGCGGCAGGCCAGTCTTCGATGTTTCCGATCTGATCACGCGCGCGGCTTCTAAAGTAGTATGTGTGTCCATTGGCGCCGGTGAATACCGATGTTGTCAGGGGCGTAGCCGAAAGCCAGTCTGTCCACTCGCCGACAGCGGAATCCCTGAATTGAATGTCATAGGAAGCCACTCCGCTGCCAGTACCGTCGTTGCCGCTCCATCTGACGCTGAACGCAGCGCTGTTTTGCCATGCGCTCATGGCGGCGACGCTTGAGCGGGGTTTGGAAGTGTCGAGTTTGACACCGTCGGAAAAGCCCCATTCGCCGTCGATGCCGGAGATGCTGATTGCCTTTACGAAGAAATAGTAGGTCTGACCATCAGCGAGCGAAAGACCATTGGCAGTGGCGGAGGTATTTGTGCCTGCGTCTGTCCAGCCGAGCACGTTTTGCAGGGTATGAGTGGTGCCGATGGCATAGTAGTATTTTGTGGCTCCGGCGACGGGTGTCCAGTTGGCGGACAGTGTGGAAGGATTGTTGACGCTGTCGATGTCCGCGCCGCTGCCATCCCTGATTTCGGCTGGAGGCGGAAGGGCTGTAGTGTCAACCTGTGTAAATGTATCGCCTGCGCCGGGGTGGTCTGACTCAGTGTGCCCGGCAATGTCGGTAGCACGGACGCGGAAGTAGTAAGTCGATCCGTCGCCGCCCGAGAATGTCCCGCTTGTGAGGGTTGTGCCGGTGATCCAGTTGGTCCAGACTCCGGTGGCATCCTGCTTGTACTGGACATCGTAAGACGCGACGGAGGTAACGCTGTCATTGCCGCCCCACTGGATGGTGAATGTGGTGCGGGACTGGAAGGGTGCGAGTGGTGTGATGTATGAAACGGGCGGAGTGAGGTCGACGATTGTTGCAGTGTCGCCGTCTTCGGGAGGATAGTCTTCGGTATTGCCCACGTTGTCAGTAGCGCGTGTGCGGAAGTAGTAAGTGTGGCCGTTTATGCCAGTAAAGGTTGTGGCGGTCAAGGTTGTTGATGTGAGTAGATCGGTCCATTGTCCTTCTTCGCCATCCCGGTACTGGACATCATAATGTGCGATGCCGGAGCTGTTGGCGCCGTCTGCGCCCGCCCATGAAAGATTGATGGAGGGGATTGATGCGATAGGGTTGATGGATGCTATTTCAGAGATCGGTTTCGAGTGATCGAAAGTCACACTGGTATCACCATCGGCGGGCGGCCAGTCTTCCACGTTGCCCATGAGGTCGCGGGCTCTCACGCGGAAGTAGAAGGTTATGCCGTTTTCACCGGTGAAAACAGTGCTTGTAAGCGTGGTAGCAGTCAGGATGTCAGTCCAGGTGCCGGATTGCGTGCGCCTGTACTGAATGTCATAGGAGTCAAGTCCTGAAGCCGCATCGACGCCATCCCATTGCAGTGTTACGACACCGTCTGGGGTGAACTGTGGTTGGGCGGCGACGGCACTTGACGGAGCCGATATGTCGATAGTTGTGCCAGTATCGCCGTTTGCGGCAGCCGGCCATGCCTCCGTGTTGCCTGCCGTATCTATGACACGGCTGCGGAAATAATAGGTGTGGCCGTCAGCGCCGGTGTATGTCGATGTGGTGAGCGTCGTGGCTGTAATCCAGTTGGTCCACACGCCGCCAGCACCATCCTTGTACTGAACGTCATAACCGGAAATATCCGATCCCGCGTCGGGACTTGACCATGAGACGGCGAACGAAAGGGCGGGCTGATACTGTGTGAGTGGCGATACGGATGATGCCGGGACTGATGTGTCGATGGTTGTGCCTGTGTCACCGTTTGCGGCGGCAGGCCATGGTTCGGTGTTCGAGATGTTGTCCGTTGCCCTGCTGCGGAAGTAATAGGTATGGCCGTCGGAACCGGAGAAAGTGGTGCTGGTCAGCGTGGTGCCCGAGAGGAGGTTTGACCATGATCCGGCGGCTCCGTCCTTGTACTGTATGTCGTAGGCGGCAATGCCTGATGTGGCATCGGAACCTGACCACGAAACTGTGAATGTAGAGGCGGTCTGCCATGTGGGGAGAGAAGTGATGGATGATGTCGGAGCGGTGAGGTCGAAAGTGACGGTAGCGTCACCGCCGGCGGCGGCAGGCCATGATTCGAGATTGTCGAGATTGTCTCGGGAACGTGATCTGAAGTAATATGCCGTGGCGTCCGAGCCGGCGAATGATGTGGTGGTCAGGACCGTTGCTGTCATCAGATCGGTCCAGGCTCCTGAGGATGTTTGTTTGTACTGGATGTCAAAATCCTTGAGACCGGCGCCAATGCCGTCATTGCCGCTCCATGAAATGTTGATCGTGGGGATGTTGATGTATGCCGGCAGCGCGGTTATGGATGAGTCCGGAGCCGAAACGTCCACCTGGGTGAATGCGTCGCCAGAGCCGCCGGGATAAGTTTCCATGTTCCCGGCGCTGTCTTCGGCGCGGGACTGGAAATAGTAGGTATGTCCGTCAGTTCCTGTAAAGGTGGCGGAAAGCGCTGCGTTATCGGTCTGCCAGTCGCTCCAGATACCGGTGCCGTCCTTCACCTGGATATCGTGGTTTTTTATGCCGGAACCGAGTGCGCCATCAGAAGATGTCCACGAAATCGGGAATGACGTGGTGGCTTTGAAAGCAGGAAGCGCGGTTACGGAGGAAACGGGCGCGGACAGGTCTATCAGCGAATGAGTGTCTCCAGAGCCGCCCGGGTATGTTTCGACATTGCCGATGTTGTCTTCGGCGCGGGACTGGAAATATACCGTCTGGCCATCGGAGCCGGTGTATAGGGCAGTGAGGTTTGTGGTGTCGCTTATCCAGTCGGTCCAGGTGCCGAGTGAACCGATTTTGTACTGAAGATCGTAGTTCTTGATCCCCGTGGACGCATCGGTGCCGGACCATGTGACCGTGAAGGGATTGGTCGTCTGGTATGCGGACAGTGGCGTTACTCCAGAAACCGGGGGCGTGTTGTCCTGCGAATATGCTGAAGGATCACTTGTGGCGGTGTTGGCGGCATTGTCGGAAATCCTGAATTTGATATTGATGGCCCCGGTTACGTTGATGGACTGTTTGAAGCAGTAAGTGCCATCCCATGCAGCCGCCAGGAATGAAGCCCCGTTGTCGATGGAGTAGTAGCAGGTTGCCGTGTCGAGTCCTGAGCCTGCACCGTCGGTAGGAGCGGAGCGAATGTCGACTACCGATCCGGTGTAGGTTGTTCCATATACGTTGGCCGAATAGACCTGGGGAGTGCTGAACGAAGGAGGCGTCTTGTCAACCTTGAATTCGAGTGGCGCCGTAAAGGCGGCGGACCCGGCAATATCCCGCACCGCGCCGCAAACCCAGTAGTGTGACGTGATCGCCGTGGGGGCCGGCATGTCGTAATCGGCATAAGTTGTCGGACATGAGCCTGGATCGGCGCTGTAAGATTTTGTCCTGTACGAAGATGTGTCGCAGCCGCTGTCTCCGGTGTCCGAACACGTGACGGTGGCCGTTGCATCCGTGTTTTGCCACGCTGCCCCGGCGCCTGATATCGAGGCGGTGGGCGCTGCCTTGTCGACTTTGATTTCCACGGGAGCGGAATTGTACTTCATGTTGGAGACATTGTCTCTGGCAGCTATGCACACCCATGTGCGAGAACTGACAGTTATGGACGGAACGGCGCTTGCGCCGTATGAAACCCATGTGACAGGACATAAGCCGGGGTCGGCCGGATAGGTGATCATGCGGTATGCCGTGGCATCGCATCCTGATCCGGCGTCCGAACATGAAAGCGTGACTGTAGTATCACCGTTGACCCATGTCCCGGGTACGCCTCCTATGCTGATGACCGGCTCCGTGTTGTCCTGCTGGACGGTAATTGCCGGACTTGTGCCGGTATTGCCTGCGATGTCTGACACCCGGAGCTTGATGTTGACCGTACCCGCAACGGCAGCGCCTGCCTTGTAGCAGTAGGTCCCATCCCATGTCGCGGCGAGCCATGACACGCCGTTGTCGATGGAATATTCGCATGAAGTGGTGTTGAGAGATGAGCCTCCGGCGTCGGTGGCGGCTGCCCTGAAACTCAACGTGCTGCCCGAATAATATCCGTTGTGGTAAGTGCCTGTGGTATAGATTTCAGGTGTCGTGACGACTGGTAGCGTCTGATCGACCTTGATTTCATATTGAGGCGAAAACGACGTGTTCCCGGCAACGTCTCTACTCGCTGCGCAAAGCCACTGGTGCGATGAAATGACGGCGGGGCTGAACGACATATAATCGCCATAACTGGAAGAGCACGCCCCTGCCGAGGCATCGGTTTTTATGCGATACGACATTGTATCGCATGCGCTGTCGCCGGTGTCCGAACAATTGACCGAAACACTTGCGGCGGCAGTCTGCCATGATCCCGGCACACCGGTGGCAGTCGTTACTGGCGCGGTCTTGTCGACCTTGAATTCGACTGGAAATTCAGTCGGATTGGAATATCCGATATTGCCGGCCGCATCCTTGATCATCGCGCACACTTTCGAGTGCGCGGAGACAGTGGCAGGCACAGTAGAGTCATAAGAGGCTTCCGTCGCGGGACAGACGCCCGGAGCGATGTCATAGCTGTATATCTTCACTCGCGCTGTAGAATTATTGCATCCGGAGCCACCAGTGTCCGTACAGTTCACGCCAGCCGAAGCATTCGTGTTTTGCCAGGCCGCCGGCGCTCCTGATACTGTTGCGACCGGTATGCTTTTTTCGATTCTGAATTCCGCCGGAGTCGAATAACCGGTATTGCCCACCGTATCCCTGGAAGCGGCGCACACCCATGAATAGCCAGTGATGACTGTATTGTTGGCGGAAGTGTAAGAGGCGAAGTCTGCCGGGCATGTACCGGGATTGGAGCCGAGTACGAGAAGCTTGTGGCTGGCGGCGTTGACACTGCATCCGCTTTGCGAGTCCGAGCACCCGACCGATGCCGTAGCGTCAGTGTTCTGCCAGGATGCCGGCGCTCCGTTGACAGTGACTGAGGGAGGCACCTGATCTACTTTGACCTCTACGGGGATGTCTGAAAAATCTGTTGTACCATTTGCATCTTTACCGGCTGCGCATACCCAGACATGCGAACTGATTGTCTGTGGAGAAGCCTGTGTGGCTGGCAGTGTGTACGAATTGTAGTCGGACGGGCATGTCCCGGGATTGGCAGCAAATGTGGCGATGCGATATGTCGTCGAGTCGCATCCGGAACAGAAGCAGCCTGCCTTGCCGGCGATGGTGCCGAGCAGCGAACAGTCTTCCGGATCGGTGGCGCATGCGGGTGTTTCGCTCACGGGCATATCGTTGCAGAGGGTATACATGCTTGCGTTTGCCGCCTGCCAGGCCAGAGGAGCATCGGAATTATTGATGGCTGGTTTGATCTTGTCTTCGCGGATTTCCGGCGCCCAGCCATACGCGCTGCTTGTGGGATTGTTTGTCGACGGATTGCATCCGTTGGTTGCACGCACTTTTACCTGATACGAATAACCATTTCTCAGATTAGCGCCGTAAGTACAACCCGATGAGCATATCGAAGCCGATTTCGCGGCGTTGCACGCTGTCTGCACGTCGAGTATCGTCGACGAGTTGCCTCCGCCGCTTTCGACTACCACGATCTGGAATGAAGTCCCTGAATTCGCGTCGTCGCCGTTGTCCCACGCAATATCGAGACGGCCGTCACTGTCCTGCAGTTTCCCGCCTGATGTCACATGTGAGTCGGTGAATCTTACATTGGTGACATCGGAAGGGCCATCATCGTCAGTATAATAGAAGTTATAGTTCAGTTTTGAGTAGCCATAGCCGTTTGTACAGCTCAAACCGTCCGTATTACTTCCGCTGAGACAAAGTCCCGTATATTCCCACAGATTGGTATTGTCCCAATTCGTGCAGCCCGTACTGACCGAATTGCCGAGCATCGGCGACAGCGAGTTGCTCCAGAAATCCCCGCTTTGTCCAGCCGCGGAAAGCACTCTGTGGCTCGATACATTTTTCATGTCCGACAGCCATCCGGCGGTATGATCAAAATTCAGTACATATATGTCAAATGAAGCAAGTGTCTGGTTGTCAATTGTCAGTGTGCGGGAAACATTGCCGCTGTATGTCGCCTTGCAGTCCGCGCCTCCGTCATACAGTACGACCGAGCAGTCCTGAAAATTCGTCGAATTGCCGCCCTGCCAAAGGTAGAAATATACAAAGGGGTCTACAGTGTCCCACCCGCGGTAATGTTCGCCATAGAGGCATGTACTTTTCGAACCGGAAGCGGGGTGGGATCCGCTTGTGAAATAGTTGCTGTTGTTTCCGTCAACGTCGATACTGTTGATGTTGAGGGTGGCTTTCAGCGCCGCATGTGCAGGCGTCGCGTGAAATACGAAAGCTGCCAGCGCCATGAGCAATATTGACGAATAAATGTTTTTTTTCATAAAATCCCTCACAAAAGGTTTCCATTCGTTCGGACATGGTTATTGATTATCAGAAATTGAGTGACAGGCCGGAGAAGAAAACAGCCTGCGCGCTGCCCTTGTTGACATTGCGGTTCAGAGACATGACAAATGCCGTCTGTCTGTTTACCGGGTAATTCAGGTTGAATACGAGATTTTTCGTTTTTGTTCCATCGTACGATCCTGCGTATGTGTAATTGAGCGAACCGCTCACATTCCGTTTCGATTTATACGTAAGCGCAAAGCCGCTCTGCTTGGTGAAATTGCTTGCTGTTGCAGCTCCGGATGTATTGCTCTGATTCCATGAGAAGTTGTAATTGAAATTGAAAGACGGCGAAAAGGGATAGGAGACAGACATGGTCGTGACCTTGTTTTCGACATCCGTAGACGCTGGCTCCGAACTCGTCATCACCCAGTTGCGGCTGGCCGATGCAGTCAGTTGTTTGCCGTTTATTCGCTTTCGCCAGTTTTTCTGAATTGTGTGGGTATAGGTATCGGTTTCGGATGTTGAGCCGCTTGCCGGGCTTGCAGAATTTCTTTGCCACTGGAGCGACTGCGAGAGCGTCTTGCCAAGCGGATTGTCGAGCTTGATCATCCTGATTTGATTTTGCTGGATCGCGGCGCCCGCCGCCGACTGGAAATTTTTGTCCCGTGTGAGTGTGTACTGGCTTGTGAGATTGAGCCGGCTGGTTATGCCGACACTGTAATTGAGAGTTGCGTTTGCGTTGCTGTTTTGCGGCGCGGATGCGGCATCTTCCGTTCGCTTGCTTGCGATGGTGAATCCCATTGTTTTCATCAGCCGGTTATTGGGCGAAAACCCGAGTGTCATGTTGAAATCACTCGTGTCGGCGCCAGCGGATACCGTGTTGGTGTTGAATGACATGGCTGCGTTGAAAAGTCCACGCGCCCATCCGAGTCCGTATTTCAGATTTGATACTTTTGTGGCGGTCGAGCCCTGAGATGACGTGGAGTCATTGCTGTCGAACTGGAATGCGGAGGCCAGCGTGAGTGATCGCGTGAGCTTGTAGTCGTAACCGACCACGTAACGCTGCACCCCCGTGCGAGTGGTGTCCGTGGCATTTGCGGGTGTCGTGTCATTATCCGTTTTCTGGAATTGCGTGCGCATCGTGAATCTGTTGCTAAGAGGCATTTCCAGCCCGAGTGCGAGAGAACTGTTGGAAGTCAACGCGCCGGTGATGTCGTCCGAGTTGTCTCCGACTGTGTAATTTATGGTAGAACGCATTTTTTTGCCAAGCACTGGAGACGCGGAAAAGGCATAGGACTTTGTCGTTGTACTGGTTGACGCGCTACCGGTGGCCGTCGTGCCATTTGTGTTTTTTGTGAATGACATGGCAACCGGCATTTTTTTTATGGCGTTCAACGATATGTTCAGTTGCTGGTTTCCTCGGGAATTGGATGACGTGCGCCCGTCATTTGCAGTTTCGTCAGTGGTGCCGTCCGAGGTAGTGAACTGCACGTTCATTTTCTTCATTTGCAGGCCGTACGTGGAATTGAGTGTGTTGGAATTTCGCACCAGTACATCCTGAGTGTTGCTCGTAAGGTTGTACGTAAAGGTGTTATCTTTTCCAAGTTTTTTTTGCCAGCCGGTGGTGACACTATGGCTGAGGGTGCGGCCCTTCTTTTTCGTTTTTAATTCAATCGCATGGAAATTGTAGATGATATTGCCTGAGAGAGTCTGGAGTGAAAGTGTATCTTTTATAAAACCGGTGAGAGTGTCAACTCCCGTCTTCGAAGAGTTGGCGGAAGCCGTTTTTGGGGTATCCCATGCCGGTTTTGCGGGAGGCGGCGCAGGAGCGGCGGGAGCGGTCTGCTGACCGGCGGATTCGGCCTGTTGTGCCTTTTGCGGCATCTGATGAGGTATGGGAGTCGATGTAGCGGTGACTTCCGGCTGCTCGATGGCAATTGTCTGGACATGATCGGACGGCGCGTCAGCAGCAGCGGCTGTGCTGATCTGAGGCTGCACAGCAGGTGCGGGGACAATGGGGGTAGCAGGGTTTTCGATATGATCCTGATTTTCAGGAGTTTTGGCTATTTCTTTCTCATCTGTGTCACTGATCTTTTCAAGCACGACCTCCCGTTTGTTCTCTGAATCGCCTATCTGAGGGACAGCCGGTGCCGACCAGATGATCTTCGCATCTTTGTCTTGCGGCGGGACACTCTTCTCCGAATTCTTTGTCGTTGCCGGTGGAATGCTTTTTTGCTTTTTAGCACTTTTTTTCTTGTTTTTTTCGGAAGGCTTACCGCCGGATTTGGCTTTTGGAGCAGTTTTCTGCCTGCTGCCCTGCACTGCGGGTTTGGCGGATTTCACATCTGCGCTATATGCATTTTCCTGATTGCACACCACCATCATTAGTAAGAAAACAAAAAAACAGTACAAAAAATGGGTAATTTTAGTCATACTACATCGTTCATAGTGTCCCTTTAGTGAACCCTTATATTTCGGAACACTGCTCCTCACCAATTATCATTGCCTGGCAACACCTTCGAATTTTCAACCGAATTTTGCCATTACTCGAATTGTCGCAGCAAAATCACCACATAACTACTCGCGTCGTTATTGTATCACACATCAAAAACGCATGCACCGGGAATTGTAAAAAAAATATTACCTATGTGTGGAGCCCATAGCACAACCGGATGTCATTCACCCCAATTCCGCAATAGAATTCGGGGTGAATTGCGGTTGGACCTAATCCAGAAAATGCTTGCCTGATTACACCTGAAACTCAGAAAATACATACCAGATGTTATGTGCCCGGCATGGCACTTGCCCGAACGGGATTGGGATAAAACGAAAAGCCGCGCGGTTGGTGAGCCCGTGCGGCTATAAACGTATGGATATTCAGGTAAGAATTGATCAGATGCCGAGCGCCTTTTTGAGAGCTTTTGCCTTGTCGGCATTTTCCCAGGTAAATTCCGGGAGCTCGCGGCCGAAGTGACCATAAGAAGAGGTTTTCTGATAGATCGGGCGACGCAGGTTGAGATTGTGGATGATGGCGCCCGGGCGGAAGTCGAAGATTTCGAGTACGGCAGCCTTGAGTTTGTCGAGACATACTTTTTCGGAACCGAAGGTTTCGATAAGTACAGAAACGGGTTTGGCGACTCCGATGGCGTAGCCGACCTGGATTTCGCATTTGCCGGCTGCGCCGGACGCGACGATGTTTTTGGCTGCGTATCGTGCCATATAGGTGCCTGAGCGATCAACCTTGGAGGGGTCTTTGCCGGAGAATGCGCCTCCGCCGTGGCGTCCGTAGCCGCCGTAGGAGTCGACGATGATTTTGCGGCCGGTGACGCCGGTGTCGCCCATGGGACCGCCTATGACGAAGCGGCCTGTGGGGTTGACGTAGTATTTTGTCTTTCTGCTGAGAAATTCAGCTGGTATGACGGCGGGGATGACGTGGGCCTTGAGGTCAGTTTCGATCTGTTTGACGCTGACGTCGGCAGAGTGCTGTGTGGAGAGTACAATGGCGTCGATGGCAACGGGTTTGCCGTTTTCATAAACGACAGTGACCTGGCTCTTGCCGTCAGGGCGGAGGTAGGGGAGCGTGCCGTTTTTGCGGACGATCGCCATACGCTCGGTGAGTTTGTGCGCGAGCGCTATGGGCAGCGGCATGAGTTCGGGAGTTTCGTCGCATGCAAATCCGAATATTATGCCCTGATCGCCGGCGCCCTGTTTGTCGAATTTTTCGTCAAGCTGTTTTTTTGTGCGTGCTTCGAACGCGTTGTCGACGCCCTGCGCAATATCCGGCGACTGGCGGTCGAGGGCGACTGTGACTCCGCACGTGTTGCAGTCGAAACCATACGCCGCGTTATCGTAGCCTATGCCGCGTATGGTTTCGCGTACGATGTGAGGGACATCGAGATGCGCTTTTGTGGTGATTTCGCCCGCGACGACCACAAGTCCGGTGGTGATTAGGGTTTCACAGGCCACGCGGCCCATTTTGTCCTGCGATAGTACTGCATCGAGCACTCCGTCGGATATGGCATCGCATATCTTGTCCGGATGCCCTTCGGTAACCGATTCCGATGTAAACAGATATTTACTCACTATGGTATTCTCCCAACTTGATTTTTCAGACGAGTCACGGCCATTGTCGCCGCGGATTGCACACTGTCCTCTCAGAGTCCTTTTGTGCCGCCTCTTATGCTCGACGCGGACCCCATGACCCACTGCCAGGGCGATACATTGTAGATGTCGGCGGCAAAAGTGCCGCCTGCAATGATTTCATTGGCGATCGGAGTGCCTGGATGATAGAAAGCGAATACAATGAATATAAATCTCGCTATGCCCCATCCGAATGCCGCGCCGAGCAACGTGCCGAACACGCCTTCCATCGACGCTATGGGCTCCATCCTCGTGGCTCCGTAGAGTAATATGCCGCCGACCAGAAACGCTATCGCTATGCCGGCAAACGTGATGACAAAATTACCCTGCGGCGGCAGTACTTCCGCAAGCAGCATCTTCTGCGTGACCGATGACGCGACCATGATACCGATAAATGCCGACAGTGACCGGACTGTCCCGAGGAACCATCCCGCTACTGCCATCGCCAGTATTATTCCCATCCCCAGCATTTCAGCTTGTCCCATGACAGCCTCCTGAATTGTAGGATGGTTCATTCTAACACATCCCCATGATAAGGTACAAGAGTTCGCCATGAGCTTTTCAGCTACTTTTTTCTCTGCCTGCCCCCTTTCCCGTTTCCGGCTGGTATATGGCTCAATTGCCAAAACGCAATTCGCCCGCATAATAACACGCCAGCGATACTCGCACGTCTCTGGCGACTGTACATCTGTTTTATCATAACGTCTCCAGGCGGGGATTCAACACCACGTCATCCAAAGAATCATTTCCCGTAGCCTGAGGTCATGGCGATACCTACTTTTTGACACCTGTGTATGTATCCAATATAATAGCCACAGGAAGAGTGATCCGGATGGTCGCGGGCGTCTCCCGGGACGCCTGAGGAAAGTCGGGACACCGCAGGGCTGGGTACTGGCCAACAGCCAGGGGGGGCGACCCCACGGAAAGTGCAGCAGAAAGATACCGCCGATGGCCGCAAGGCACAGGCAAGGTTGAAATGGTGCGGTAAGAGCGCACCGGCGGCGTGGTGACACGCCGGCCCGGCAAACCCTACCCGGTGCAAGAACAAACAGGGACTGAGAGGTTGCCCGCCAAGGCTTCGGCTCTGAACTCGGCCGAAGCGCCGCGACTCCTCGCAACGGAGACACGGCAGTCCCGGGTGGTTCGCGTGAGGGTCATGGCAACATGACCCCCAGATAAATGATCATCCTCGACAGAATCCCGCTTACAGGAACACTCTCCCCAACGCGATGGAGACCCCGGACTCACCTCCGGGGTCTCTTCCTGTTTGGGAGCGAGAGACTTTTTCTGAATTTCCTTTCCAACCCGCACATTCCGCTGCCTTCGTCCCGGAATAATCCTGGCTGATCCCCTGCAATGCAATGCTGACACGTTTTCACACATCACATAACACTTCTCAATTGATATTTCTGGAAATTAAGCATATAAAGCTGTTGGGAAAAGGTGCGAAGCCCCCTTATTCTCGATTAAGTTTTTTCAGCGGATATATCCACCCCAAGTTCTCAATAGAATTCGGGGATAGCAGTCGCAAGAAAGGATGAAACGCAAGGCGCAAGGAGCATTCTTGCAGTGATCTGTTTTCGGCATACGCTAACAACAACAGTGCTTCCGGCAACACGGCAGTTCGCCCTTATCGCTACTGCCAAACGCGGCAATCTCTATTTTCTATTGCCGCATTTGAGTTCAAATTTTATCGCATTTTCAGGAGCCGCAATGCCACACACACACACAACCATCGAAGTCGACCTCCCGTCGGGATCACGCTATCCAATATATATCGGGGCAGACACCACGCCGCTGCTGCCCGGAGCCATCTCGGCGATTTCGCCCAGCGCGCGGCCTGTCATAGTGACTGACGCGACCGTCGCGCGGCTGCATCTTTCCACAGTCGAGGCCGTCCTGTCCGGTGCGGAGATGAATTATGACACGTTCATACTGCCAGCCGGCGAACGCTCGAAAACTGCCGCCAACTATCTGAAAATCATCCGGTACCTCGCAGCGGCAGCCGATGCGCGCGACACGGTAGTCATTGCCCTCGGGGGCGGCGTGGTGGGCGATATGGCTGGCTTCGCGGCTGCCACATACAGGCGCGGCGTGCCGGTCATTCAGCTACCGACCACACTGCTCGCAGCCGTTGATTCGAGTGTCGGCGGCAAAACCGCCGTCGATCTGCCGGAAGGCAAAAACCTGCTCGGGTGTTTCCACCAGCCATCGGCAGTACTGATTTCCACGGATTTCCTTGCCACGCTGCCGCCACGCGAATTCCGTGCCGGTATGTCGGAAGTAATCAAATACGGGTTTATCCTCGATGCTGATTTTGCGGATTTTCTTCACAAATCACTCTCTGCGAACGGCCCCGCGATGACGCCGGCCGACGTGATCGCCGCGATAAGACGTTCGTGCGAACTCAAGGCCCTCGTGGTCGCGCAGGACGAACGCGAGACAACCGGCCGGCGCGCGATCCTCAACTTCGGACACACGTTCGCCCACGCACTGGAGGCCGCCTGCGGCTATGGACGCTACCGCCACGGCGAAGCAGTCGCCATCGGCATGGTATGCGCGGCCGATCTGTCACGGCGTCTCGGCATGCTCTCATCCGCCGACGCCGCGCTCGTCACATCCATCGTCTCGCTCGCGGGCCTGCCCACCACTATCACCGGAGCCACACCCGAGACACTCATCACCTTCATGTACCGGGACAAAAAAACAAGCTCCGGCGTCCTGAGATTCGCCGTACTCGAAAAAATCGGCGCGGCCTCACTTACCTCTGCGGCCACACCCGAAATGATCGCGCACATCATCACAGACAACACCGCCTCATAACCCCGGGCCAGACTCTCACTTTTTCTTTTTCGCCGCTTGTTAAGTAATATCACCATCCTGCCGATTCTATAAGTGATTGACATGGTTGCTGCTAGCCACAGCAACTCCTCCTTGTAAGAGCCACCAGGGAAGGTGGCTTTTTTTTATTTGGGCAATATGGACCTGCCAATACCGAACCCCGATCTGATCAACCACATAGCCAGATACGGCATTAGCTTCCGAGTTTCCGGCCCGATCAGGACAACAATAAGCAAAATCCCGCTCTCGTAAATTCCGCCCCCGGATTCTGCATGAAAATGTATAGTGATAGAACACAAATGGGAACTCGCTAAAATACGCGAAAAAATACTTTAATCCACTCCGTATTCACCACCATATTTCAATGAATTGTTGAATAGTCAAGACTATTTAACTACAATGAGCAGGAAGCAGGATTCGCAACATAATGACCAGAGAGGTGACCTAAATGAAACTGTTCAGCAACACCAGCGAACTGAAAGATTTCATTGCCGGCATGATCGAAGTAAACGGCGATGACGTAAAAGTGCTTGACGAGGCAAAACTCAAGGCGGAAATCCGAACTCTCGACGACAACGCGGTACTGGCAGAAAACGAAGACGTCAAAAACGCTGCCCGCTGGCTCATCATCGAAGCGGCGCAAAGCCTCGGCGCCATCCCCGCCTCCATCAATGACTTCTACTTCGCAAGAGGTCGCGGCGAATTCTCTGGCATCACCGTCCCCGCCATCAACGTTCGCGGTTTTTCATTCGATTTCGCATCCGCGATCTTCGAAGTATCGAAGAAACTCAACAACAACGCAGTAATCTTCGAAATCGCCAAAAGCGAATCAGGCTACTGCAAAAAAACCCCCGCCGAATTCACCCCCAGCCTCCTCGCGGCCGCCATCGCCACAGGTTACCGCGGCCCGGTCTTCATACAGGCCGACCACTCCCAATTCAACGCTAAAAAATACAAGGAAAATCCCGAAGCCGAACTGGCCGCACTCAAAGCTTTCGTCAAAGAATGCATCGACAATTTCTACTACAACATCGACTGCGATTCATCCACGCTCGTCGACCTCAGCCAGCCCACTGTCGACCTTCAGCAGAAAAACAATTACGAAGCAAGCGCGGAACTCACCAGATACATCCGCTCGATAGAGCCGGCAGGCGTCACAGTTTCCATCGGCGGCGAAATCGGCGAAATCGGCGAAAGCAACTCCACCGTCGAAGAACTCGAAGCATACATGGACGGATTCATCAAAACCCTCAACGACCCCTCACTTGTCGGCCTCAGCAAAATCAGCGTCAACACCGGCTCTTCACACGGCGGCGTCGTCCTCGAAGACGGCTCCATCGCCGAAGTCAAACTCGACTTCGACACCCTCGCAAAACTCTCAGAAGTCGCCATCACAAAATACAAAGCCGGCGGCGCAGTCCAGCACGGCGCATCAACACTTCCCGACGAAGCATTCGACAAATTCCCCAAAACCGAAACCATCGAAGTCCACCTCGCGACAGGCTTCCAAAATACAATTATGGACTCTCCCAACTTCCCGCCAGACCTCCTCGAAGCCATGTACAAATGGATGAAAACCGATATAGGCAACGAACAGAAACCCGGAATGTCAGACGGCCAGTTCTACCAGAAACTCCGCAAAAAAGCATGGGGCGTATTCAAAACGGAAGTCCACTCACTCCCCGAAGCCACCCGCAACGCTCTCAAAGCCGATGTCTCCAGACACCTCGAATTCATCTTCCGCAAACTCAATGCCGTCGACACTGTCGACCTCATCAACAAATTCGTGAAACCCGTCAGAGTCAAAATGCCAAAACCGGCCAACTTCTGATCACCTGTCACGACAAGCCAGTTCCCATGTGGAAATTTCACATGATATTACTGGCATCAATATGTATTGCTCGCGGAGGCCCCCTTTCTTTGAAGGGGGCCTCTGTTTGTTGGCGGCTAAACTCAAGCGCGAATCCCATGGATGAGCAAATGAGGCGTTATACTGAATATCAATATAAATTCCCTATGTATGGTCATGGTCTGTCGAGATGATCTTGCGTAGCATCGGAAAATGATAAAGATTTTCTGACACGGATTACGCGGATAATACGGATATGTTTTCACTATAGCAGTTATTTCCCGGGAGGCTTCAATAACAATAGCAATTCCCGTCAGGAAAATATAAATGATTTTCCGTATAATCAGAAATATCTATTTATTCGCTACGATGCTGACGAGTTTACCGGGGACTACGACAACGCTTTTGATTTCTGCGCCGGCAATGTATGGGGCGACTTTTGGGTCGGCGAGTGCAGCGGCCTGAAGTTCATCTTTAGATGAGCCGGGAGCTGCGTCGAAGCGGCCGCGCACTTTGCCGTTGACCTGCACGACAATGGTTACAGTGTCGGCGACGATGTGGGCTGGATCGTATTTCGGCCATGCGGCGGCAAAGATCGTATTGCCTTCGTTGCCGGTTTCTTTCCAGAGCTCTTCGGCGAAATGCGGGGCGAAGGGTGCGATGAGGATGAGGAAGTCGCGGGCCGTGGCAGTCGATGTGGCTGCCGAGGCGTTGGCGGGGTCGGAGACGAAGTTTATGAATTCCATAAATGCGCTGATGATGGTGTTGTAGCGGAAGGATTCGAGGCGGTCGGTGATGCTTTTGATGAGGATGTGGCGCTGGGTGAGGATGACTTTCGAGTCTTCGGCGGCACCTTTTTCGAATGTTTCGATAACCCATTTCCAGGCGCGTTTGAGGAATCGGTATATGCCTTCAATGCCGCGGTCGTTCCATTCGGAGTCGATTTCTGGCGGTCCGACGAAGAGTTCGTACATGCGGACGGTGTCGGTGCCGTAGCGGCTGGTGAGTTCGTCGGGGCTGACGACGTTGCCTTTGGATTTCGACATTTTTTCGGCTTTGCCGGTTTTTTCGCTGGTGCGCACGATCATGCCCTGATTGAAGAGGCGGGTGAAGGGTTCGGTGAAGGGGACGACGCCGATGTCAAAGAGGAATTTTGTGAAGAAGCGGGCATAGAGGAGGTGGAGAATGGCATGCTCGATGCCGCCGACATACTGGTCGACCGGCATCCAGTGTTTGACCTGTTCTGGGTCGCAGGGACTGCCAAGGTAGTTTGTGGAGACGTAGCGGAGGAAATACCATGAGGAGCCAGCCCACTGTGGCATGGTGTCGGTTTCGCGTTTGGCGGGGCCGCCACAGGCGGGACAGGTGGTATTGACCCAATCGGAGATGGCGGCGAGCGGTGATTCGCCGGTGCCGGTGGGTTCGTATGACTCGACTTCGGGGAGCAGGACGGGGAGTTGCTCGACGGGGACGGCGACAGAGCCGCACGCGGGGCAGTGGACAATGGGGATGGGTTCGCCCCAGTAGCGCTGGCGCGAAAAAATCCAGTCGCGGATTTTATAGTTGACGGCCTTTTTGCCGCGTCCTTTTTCGGCGAGCGTGGCAACGATTTTTTCTTTGCCCGTCTGGTTGTCGAGTCCGGTGAAGGGACCGCTGTTGATCATGGTGCCTTCGCAGACAAAGGCTTCGGCAAGTGTGCCGTCGGGGTTGCGGACTGCTGCGTCGTTGGCGATCACTTCGATGATGGGGATTCCGAATTTTGTAGCGAATTCGAAATCGCGTGCATCGTGGGCAGGGACGGCCATGATAGCGCCTGTGCCATAGCCCATGAGGACATAGTCGGCGATCCAGATTGGCACTTTTGCGCCGTTTACGGGATTGATGGCATAGGAGCCGGTGAAGACGCCTGTCTTTGTGCGGTCGGCGCTTGCGCGGTCGATGTCTTTCTGAATGGCAGCAGCTTCGATATAGGCTTTGACTTCGCCGGCCTGTTCGGGGGTAGTGAGCGCTTCGACGAGCGGATGCTCGGGAGCGAAGACCACATAAGTTGCGCCGAAGAGCGTGTCGGGGCGGGTGGTGAATACAGTGAAATCGGTTTCGGCGCCGTCTGGGGCGACTGCGGTGAAAACGATGTCGCCGCCTTCGCTGCGGCCGATCCAGTTGCGCTGCATGATTTTGACTTTTTCGGGCCATTCGAGCTGATCGAGATCGTCGAGCAGACGGTCGGCGTATTTCGTGATGCGTAGCATCCACTGATTGAGCCCGCGTTTTTCGACGACGGAGCCGCAACGTTCGCACACGCCGCCCTCGACTTCCTCGTTGGCAAGACCGGTTTTGCACGAAGGACACCAGTTGATGGGCATATCCTTTTTATAGGCGAGTCCCTGCTCGAACATTTTGACGAAAATCCACTGCGTCCAGCGATAGTAGTCGGGATCGGTCGTGTTGATTTCGCGCGACCAGTCATACATGGCGCCGATCTGCCTGATCTGGCGTTTTATGTTTTCGATATTTTTCTCGGTGTTGACGCGCGGGTGTTTTTTCTTTTTAATCGCATCGTTTTCGGCGGGCAGGCCGAATGCGTCCCAGCCCATGGGATGCAGGACTTTATAGCCCTGAAGTGTCTTGTAGCGGCTCCACACATCCGAAAGGACATAACCGCGCCAGTGGCCGACATGGAGTCCTGAGCCGGAGGGATACGGAAACATGTCAAGGCAGTAATACTTCGGGCGCGGATCGTCATCCTTGCAAGTATGCAGTCCGGCATCTTCCCAGTACTGACGCCATTTCTCCTCAAAACTCTGAAAATCGTAGTCTCTCATGTCGGTCATTCCAATCAATATATGTTTGTGCGGAAATCATCCCCGCCTCAATACCACCAGTGTTTACACGATTGAATAATTTAACATAACGCATGGCTTATATCAATGAATTGCTGGCACAGATGGCACTATCAGTTGAAAACGCAACAAAAATGGATATACTCAATTCTTACAGAAATTTGACTTGCGAGAAGAGTCCTGATGAAGAAATCCACAAAACTGATGACCATTGCCGCGACGATGTTTCTCGCTCTGGTCGCTGGCCAGCCCTCGCGTTGCGCCGCACCTGCCGCGCAGACAGGGCAGCAGCACACATTCAACTACTGCGACGGACTGGCAAATGTATTCGAAGCTACAATCAGCGAAAAGGACTACCGCATCGCCGCGGGAGACATCTTCGAGTTTCACACTTGGGGCGGACACGCAGGCAATTTCACCACAGAAGCGACAGTCGGCCCGGACGGCAACGTTTTTTTACCAGAAATCGGAGCGATACCGGCAGCGGGCATGAGCATTGCGGAGTTCCGCGCCGAAACCGGCAAACGCGTGTTTTCGCTCTTCAAGGACCTGCAATACGCCATTACACTCAAATCACTTCACTGCATAAAAGTCAGGATACTCGGGCAGGTGGCAATGCCGGGATGGTACACACTGCCAGCACAGACAAAACTCAGCGAAGCCATCCAGAAAACGGGCGGCATCTCCGGCGGGGGATCATACAAAAACATCATTCTCACACATGATAACTCATCCGATGAAACAGTCTGCAACCTTCGCGCTATACTGAACGGCGACAAAAACACGATCGATCCGCAGCTCGACTCACTCGACACAATCGTCATCCCGCAAATCACGAAGAGGATAAACATAGAAGGCCAAGTGATCCAACCCGGAATATTCGAGTTGTCAGAAAAAACGAAACTTGCCGACATCATCCGTGAAGCCGGTGGCCCGACCATGCTCGCTGACTACAAAAACTCATTTGTCGAACGCAACGGCACACGGATTCCCTTCGACCTGTTCGATCTGTATGTCAACGACAGCGAAGCGGCAAATCTCGCCTCCATGCCAGGTGACAGGGTCTTCATCGGCAAACTGCCGGACACCGTGTATGTCGTTGGCGCCGTCAACACGCCCGGAGCCTATCCATACAATCCCTCCACATCGGTCACCGACTACATGGCACTGGCGCAAGGATACAAAAAAGAAGCCGTACTGCCGAGCGTTTCGATCATCAGGGGTACTCCTGACCACATGGAACGAATACCTGTCGATGTGAAACAGATACTCAAGGGTACACCCATCACCGGCAATTCCGAACTCCGGCCCGGAGACATCATCATCGTGCCGGCTCAGACACGCATGACATATCAGGACTACCTCAGCGTGATGCTGTCTACCATTACATCATACAATGTCATCGAGGATTAAATGGACAACAGCCCATCCGGCACAAGCAGCAATCAGATACTCGACATCGCTATTTCGATATCCCGGCACAAGGGACTCGTCGCATTCACTTTTACCATTACCATCATCGCAGGGCTTATCCTGTGCTTCGCAATCAAACCGACATATCGCGCTACTGCCTCGATAATGATACTTGGCACTAAAAATTCACAGAACATCATGCTCGCGCAGGCCTCTCAAATGCTCGGGCTCAACCTCGGCGGCAGCAATGCACAGCTCAGCTATTCGGAAATCCTCAAATCGAAAAAACTCGCGCTCACCATCAATGACAGGCTCAACCTCATCGACTCCCTGGCGAAATACGGCAAAACACTCGACAGAGCCGACTATCTCGAATATATGGAAAAGAACATTCAGATCGACGACACTTCTCCCGCCATACTCAAAATCACCGCTACAGCTCCATCGAGAAAACTCGCCGCGGACATCGCCAACTCATATACAGATGAACTGAAACATTTCGTGATAGACCACTCCCTCAACGATGCCACACGCAACCGGAAATTCATCCACACCATGCTCGCCGACTCACGCTCCAAACTCCGAAATCTCGAAGAAGAACGAAAATCACTGCTCGAACGCAACCGTATCATCGCAGACCCTTCCTCCGACACTCAGGCAAAACTCTCCGTCTACTCGGAATTCGCAAAAAGCTCCGCTACCGCCCGCGCACAGCTCGACGCTCTCAAGCAGCGCCGCTCACAGTCATCTGCTTCCACAGGACAGACAATGCTCGCTGACCCCGGCATAACCAGCCTCCGTGGCGAACTCCTCAAAAAGAAAATCGCACTCCTGGAAGCCCAACAGATATACAAACCGGACTCATCCAGCATACGCACACTCAACAGCGAAATAGCAGGTATCGAAAGCCAGCTTTCATCAGAAACCACATTCGTCGAAGATGTACAGTACCTCGACCTCTCGACCACCGTCGACGCATACACATCGCTCATGGGCAAATTTGAAAAGGACTTCGCCCGCATCCCCGGGCTTTCCACCGACTACCTGCGAATACTCCGCGACATCGAGATTCAGTCCAACATTGTCGCAATGCTGACTGCCGAACACGAAAAAGCACGTATCACGGAAGCTCAGGAAAACAAGTTCTTCGAAGTCCTCGACGCCGCCATGCAGCCAAAAAAGAAGCACGCCCCGAAACGCATGATCATCATGCTGTGCAGTGCCGTTATCGGACTCTCGCTCGGCGTGTTTCTGGCAGTTTTCACAGATTATTTCAAACCAGTCCCCAACAGTTGACCACCTGGTACGACTCCCTCACAGCCCGTTGAAAGGCATTATACACAAATGACCAATCTGCTCCCCGTAGCCAGCACAATTTGCGGCGCAGCCGTACTTGCCTACGCCCAGATGACCGGCAAACAGGCCGCCGACGAAATGGACGCTCTCAAATCCTGCCTCTACCGTTTCGGGGCTTCTATCCCTTTCTGCTGGCTGCTGATGCGTGCCACCGAAGGCCGCTGGACTTTTGCCGTCACCACCCAACAGGCAGTCGCAACCTCAGGTATCGCCATCATCGCCTGGGGACTCGGAGCGCTTCTGCTCTTTCACACCATGAAACTCGACGGCATGAACCGCGCCTCTTCCATCAGCAACTCCCTCAGCGTGTGGGTAGCCATACTTTCCATCATTTTTCTTGGCGAATCATTCTTTCCCGCCCTTGTGCTCGTGCTGCTGCTCGTGCTTGCCGGCATATACTTCATGTCTCCTGACAAAAAGGCCGGAGCGGCTTCGTGGCGGTGGGGTATCCCCGCTGCGCTCGCAGTCGCCCTTATATGGGCCACGTCGATCGTGCTGACCCGAGTCTACATCAGAGGCATCGCCCCGGCGGAATTCGTACTGATAAAAGTCATCACTGTAACAGTATTCCATTTCGCAACATCGCGCGGATCACGAGCCGCCACGACCCCGCGCGGCATCCGCCTGAGCATTATTTCCGCCGCGACACTCGTATGTGGAGACACACTTTTCATGATCGGACTCAAGGGACTGCCGGCTTCGATCGCAGCACCGCTCTACACGACTACCATTCCATTCGCGTTCCTTCTGTCGATATTCATACTTCACGAAAAAGCCACCTGGAAAAACTGGACCGGCATGGCGCTCATATTCGCAGCCGCCGCCATATCAGGCTATTTCGGAGCAATATAGCTTTCCCGGTTCATACCGATTCGGTAAGCGTTCACGACAAGAACATGGAGGTCCCCTTTTTGAAAAAAAAGGGGCTCCAAACCTCTACCGAAAAACTTTCCTGATTACACCCCTGAAACTCAGTTTTGGGGATACAGCTTGTAATTGCTGAGAAACACGAGCATTTCATGAAAAATATTAAAGTGGCAATCAAGATTCTTCGCTTCGCTCAGAATGACACCATAAAACCCGAATTCGACATTAGAATTCGGGATTGCTGTCGCAAGAAGGGATGAAATGCAAGGCGCAAGGGGCATTTTTGCAGTGAGCAGTATTCGTCATACGCAAACAAAAAAATGCACCGGCAACACAGCAGTTCGCCCTTATCGCGACTGCCGGATTCGACAATAGCGCACTTTCTATTGACGGATCCGGGTTAAAAGCAAGTGCCAATCAAGGAATACAGTCTGACAATGAACCCATCGCACTTTGAACATGATTCGTATAAATCCCTGTCATTCTGAGCGAAGCGAAGAATCTTGCTCTTATTTTGACCATCTGAGTTTTTGGGGTAATCAGGAATACTATATATGCTCCAAACATAGGGAGTTTTTGGGGAGAGGTGCGGAGAACCTTTTTTGCAACAAAGGTTCTCCGCGAGTATTCCGTGAACGGTTACGATTATTCGATCATCTTCCGCCCACGATCCCCTTGAGTTTTTCGACAACTTCATTAAGGAGTAAAGCCTGAGACTTCATCTGATCGGCGAGCGAAGCCGTTTCTTCAGAGTTTGCGGCGTTGGTTTGAGTGATATTGTCGTTATGCTGGATTGCTGTGCCGATTTGATCAATACCTGTTGCCTGTTCTTTGCTCGCAGCGGCGATTTCTCCGATTAGCGATGAGACTCTTTCAGAATTGTGGACGATTTCATCGAGCGCGATCGCCATGTTGTCAGCGATTGTTTTGCCATCGTCCGTATTTTTCACAGAGCCTTCGATCAGGTCGGATGTATTTCTTGCTGCTTCGGCACTTCGCTGCGCGAGATTGCGTACTTCTTCGGCTACGACGGCGAATCCCTTGCCGGCTTCGCCTGCGCGCGCTGCTTCCACTGCGGCGTTGAGCGCGAGAAGGTTTGTCTGAAATGCAATCTCGTCGATTGTTTTTATGATGTTTGACGTTTGCGACGATGACTCGGAAATCCTTTTCATTGCCTCTATCATTTCACGCACTGCGCCGTTTCCTTTTTGCGCTGAGTGGCTTGCATCGTTGGCGAGTTCGCGCGCTTGGCTTGCATTGACAGCGTTTTGTTTTGTCATGGAGCGCATCTCTTCGAGCGAAGCGGAAATCTCTTCGATTGCTGAAGCCTGATCGGCAGCGCCTTTTGCGAGTTCCTGACTTGAGTCTGCCACTTTGTATGCATTTGTCTCTATTTCGGACGATGATCCGACGAGGTCGCTGACTACTGTGTTGATCGATCCTGCGATTTTGCCTGCCGCTATCTGCCAGACGATAATTGCGATGAAAGACGAAACGAGGCCGATCAGCAGAACGGCGATCATGGTTTTTTTTGCCACTTTCATAAGCGCGGCCGCCGTTTCGTTTCTTGCTTTATAAAAGTCATTTTCGTTAGCTCCGACTACCACAATCCAGTCCCATGGTTTGAAATACATGACATCGACATAACGGGTCTGGATAGATCCATCCGGTGTTTTTACCTTATAGTCGTATTCGAAGCTTGCTTTTTCAGTCAGTTGTGTGGCCTTGTCGATGATCTCTTTTACATAGGCCTTGCCCTCTGCATCGGTCTCGTTCAGGATTTCTTTCCCTTCGAGCGCAGTATCTTTGGAAATCACCGAGATCCCTTTGCTGTCCATTATATCTATGCCGCCTGACTCTCCGATGGATACGGCCTTGATTGCACCTCTGAGCGCTGTGGCGCTCTCCTGCGGGACACCGACATAAACTGCGCCGATCACCTTGCCGTTATTATCCTTAAGTGGTGAGTAGGCGGCTATATACCACTTATCGACGACAAAAGCTCGTCCGCGGAAAGCTTTGCCTGCAAGTAGTGCCGCAACGACGGGATTTGGCGTGCCGTCAGCATTGTTGACAGGGATGTATGTGCCGATGGCGCGCTTGCCATTCGTCTGCAGGATACTTGTCACGACTCTAAGCATATTGCCGCGGTCATCCACCCTTTGAAAAATCGTACAGGTGACGTCGAGCATTTTACGAATATTATCGACGACTGGCGATGGAACATTTGCGTCATTGTTGACGCCTGCCCAGGCGTTTCCGATCATAAGTTTTGGCAGAGTTACCTTGTTTCCGCTTTCAGCCGGATTGAGTTGATTTTTAATTGTCCAGTCGACTGTTTCTGGCGAAAGGCTAATGCCGCCAGAGCGTTTCAGTTCGCTTTCCGCTACATTCAGTGATCGGGTAACCATCTGCTGCAATACTTCTTCCTGAGTTTCGAGGGTGGTGTAGACGCCCTGTGATACATGCAGCAAATCCTGTCTGGATAGCTGTGATATGCTGTCGTCTGCAATGCCTGATGTTGTCTTTCCCTGAAATAGCGTTGGGATAAATACGAGAATCAGCGGAATAACCGTTAGCGCAATGCCCAATACCAATAGCTTTGCTTTTAATGAAATGCTGTTGGAACCCATGTTTTAATGCCCCCATAATTGTTTAGTGTTTTAACAGAATATATCGTTTTGCCATAATGTCAATGTTTTTCAGTCCAGCTTTTGACATTGAACGCACTTGAATGTAATTATACCCATATTCCATTTTGGCAAAACATTGATGAGCAATGATGTTGTCAAGACACCTATTAGTCTGTTTATTAGTAAAAAGGTCATAAATAGAAATCGAATGTCGTATCCGCAAATCCGAGTCCGCTTCGTTGCTTATCAGCACTATGTGCGGAGAGCTGAAACAATGACGGGAAACCCGGTTGCACCACATGCATGTCGCGAGCAATTCGCAACTGAAAATCAGCTTTAATGCCAATGCCAAATTCATTTTCAACCCATGTATAAAATTATGAAAACAATATACAATAGTACCTTGATCATAAGGACCGGGCACATCGCCTCATACTGGAAAAGAAACACACGGGTGAGGCGTGCGCAGGAAATAAGACGCCGCAACGAATCGGTGACGACAAAAACCCTTGAAGGAGACATTTAGGCATGGCAGGGAAATTCAAGGATTTTCTGGCAGTATTTTCATCAGGAGACACGGACGAGCAGAAGAAGAAACGAATGGAGGCCGGAGCCGTACTCGGTATGGTTGCCATGCTCTGCGGCGGTGTCTTTCAGGCTGCATGGATGGCCGCCACACAGCGGTTGCTCGGCGCCAGCGATTATGGCACGTTCGGTCCCATGATGTTCGAGTATCTCGCTCTCACGATGATCATCTGTCTCGGCATCCCCCAGACTATCACGACATTCGTCTCCAACCATTTCGACAAAGATCGCGAAGAAGCACTGAAATTTGCCTCCGACGGTATCAAACTCGTCTCGATGATCGCACTTGGCGTGACGCTCGTCGGCTCGGGCATCCTGTGTTACCTTGCAAGTGCCGGGTCGATCCAGTGGGTGCAGGCCGGAGTTTACATGTCCCTTATCATTTCGGTCGCCATCACGGCTATCTACTGGAGTGTCAACGGCATCACAAACGGCTGCAACCGTGTCGAACTCGTGGCGCTCGCCAATACGGTATTTGCCATCACGATGTTCTTTGCGGCGGTCGCCCTCATAGTATTCGCCCAGAAAATCACGGACCCCAAGGAGCAGTGGGACGTCGCCGCCGCGATGTTCGGCACCTTCGGAGTCTCCGATCTTGTCGCCTGTCTCGTCGCTGTCTTTCTGCTCCACAAGACTGGCATCATGCCAGTCAAAAGAGTCTTCAATCTCAAGAAAAGTTACGGTCTTTATCTGAAAATCATCAAATTCGGCGGCGTCACGGCTGTTGCGCTCGTCTCTGCTACCCTTCTCCAGCAGGCCACTCCGATATTTGTGAAAGAAGGCATCAACAGGCTTTACACCTATGAAAAAGGCGCCGTGTCCCATGTCATTCCCTCGACGGCCAACTGTCGTGTAAAGGACGTCGGCGGCGTGCAAAAGGAGATATGCACCGGCATATTCGAGGAAGTTGAACTCGGCCAGTATGCGGCGGCGTTTTCTTATGGCATCGCCACCGGTCTTCTCGTAGGGCTCTCGATAGCGTTGCTGCCTGCCATATCCGAAGCCGAATCCAACAAAAGGCAGGACCTTCTCCAGGACTACTACACTACGGCCATGAAGCAGAGTTCTGTCGTGCTGACCGCATTTTTCGTAGTATTTGCAATAGCGATCGGAGATGTCGGCCAAATGCTTGGCGGCGCCGAATATCCACGGGATGTCATGTTGCCATTCGGATACTACGGTGTCATCGGCTGTGGCGGCGCGGCGTTTTTCGCTGTCCTCGCTAATATTTTCATCGGATTGAAAAAGCCCGCCATCCCCGCAATCGCGGCGGCAGTCGCACTTGTCGGCATGATCCTGACATCATTTTTCCTCTGCACGAAGACGTGGGATATCAATATGTCCACTTACACCCTCATCGGGTACATCTGGCCCATAAATATCATTCTCATCTGCATCGCTGCGGCAAAATTCAAACTGCACTTCCCCATCAGGGACTTCGCGTGGCTCGCCATCCTCGGCCTTGCTCCCGCAACATGTCTCTTCTTTTTCGCGCCTACCAATCCGGAAGCTTATGGATTCATACAGTCTCTGGCGGCTGCCAATCCGGATGGCGTTTTCGCTAAGCCAGGCGCCCAGATAGCTCTGCTCGACATCGGCAAGCTCATTCTGGTGGGCATCCCTCTCGCGATTTCGATCGTCATTACATCCAGGAAAAAGCCTAACGCTCAGCCGGCGGCATAAGCATTTCCATCAACCTGTGATGGACCATAGGCCCGGGCGCGCCCGGGGCCAATCCGTCCCGCTGGCAGTCCTCCGGCCAAGTCTGCCATAGTGCTTGTTTCTGGAGATATTCATCATGCTCGAAAGCGGCTTTCTCAACATATTCAAACCCCCCGGCATGACCTCGCACGACGTTGTCTATCAGGTCAGGCAGCGCCTCGGCATCAAAAAAGTGGGGCATGCCGGCACGCTCGATCCGCTCGCGTGCGGAGTGCTTGTCTGTCTTGTCAACAGCGCGACCAGGCGCATGAACGACTTTTCTCACTTGCCGAAAACATATCGGGCGGAGGCCCTTTTTGGTGTCAAAACCGACTCCGGAGATGCCGATGGCAAGGTGATCGAACGTTGTGACGCCGCTGTAACCGAAAGCGCCGTACTGTCGGTGTTTCACCATTTCAGGGGTGAAATCGAGCAGGTGCCGCCAATGGTTTCCGCACTGAAAAAAGACGGAGTGCCGCTATACAGACTCCAGCGACAGGGCATCACCATCGACCGGCCCCCGAGACGTGTGACTATTTTCGACATCGAGCTCGTGGGATTTCGCACCGACGGGTCCGGCAGGCCGCGCGCCCTGATAGAGATAACCTGTTCCGGCGGCACTTATATCCGCACTTTGGTCGAAGATATCGGAGCCGCCATTGGGGTGCCTGCCGTGACTGCCTTCCTTGTCCGCACGGCCATTGGCCCCTTTCACATCGAAGACTCACTCGATATAGACGCGATCAATCATGCAAACGCCCTCGAAGCATTTTCAAAAAATCCGGTTATTTAATCTTACCTCGCGGAATTGCGATATAATCATCTCATCCTGAAGCCTGAGGTGAAAGATGAATTGCAACGGAAAACCGACAATAGTGATGGTAGGAGCCGGCGGAGCGTCATTCGGCCCGGTCATGTCACTCGAAGCAGTCAAGGCTCGCGGCCTTGCGGGCTCTACGCTCGTCCTTGCCGACATCAGCGCGGAGCGGCTCGCTGTCGTGCGTGCAGCCGCGGAAAGGATAAATCGAGAGTCAGGCAGTCCCCTTGTCATCGAAACCTGCACCGACACGGAAAAGAGTCTCGAAGGCGCTGACTACGTGATGCTTTCAGTTGAGGTCGGACGATGGAAATACTGGAAGCAGGATCTCGAAGTGCCGCAAAAATATGGCTCGATGCAAGACATGGCAGAGTGCGGCGGCCCTGGCGGACTGTTTCATTCGCTTCGTACGATCCCCCTCGTGCTCTCGATCTGCCGCATGATGGAGCGCCAGTGTCCAGATGCGCTGCTGATCAACGTGACCAATCCGCTTCCCCGTGTCAACACGGCCATCACTCAGGCCACAGGGCTCAGATGTGTCGGAATGTGTCCGGAATTTATCCTCGGCGTGATCAGACTTGCGCCAAAACTCGGATTGCGGCCATCCGGCCTCAAGGCGCGCGCGTGGGGACTCAACCATTTTTCGTGGTTTTTCGAACTGACCGACGCACGCACCGGAAAAGACCTCTATCCCCGGCTCGAAAAACTCGTGGACGCTGCCCCGTTCTTGCACGAAAAACTTGTCAGGAAATGTTACCGTGACTTCGGCTACTATCCGGTCAGCAGCGACAGCCACATCGGAGAATATCTCCCAAGCGATGGGCCGGGCAGCCGCTCCGTGCTCCCGCAATGGTTTCCGTACCAGCTTTTTTCCGAAACCGAATGCAAACTCAGGGTGCTCGCGGCGAAGTTGTACGGTTCGGGCAAAATCGATCTGCCGCTCGACTCGATCCCGTCGAATATAGAGGGCGGCATGGACATCGTGGAGTCACTCGTCACTGGCAAGCCCGGATACTATCCCGCTGTCAATGTCCTCAACGATGGACTTTTTATCCCCAATCTGCCTGAATGGGCGATTGTGGAAGTGCCGGCCCGTGCCGTGGACGGAGTATTCTCTCCAGAGCACGTAGGCGCTGTGCCGGAGGTGCTTGCCGACATCATGCGAGTACAATTCGAGATTGCCCGGCTGACGGCACAGTCCGTTATCAGCCGCGATCCGGCTCCGGCGTTCGATGCCTTCGCTATGGACCCGCTCGCGCCCCCCACGAGGGATGGCTGCCGCAGGGCTTTCGACGAACTATGCGAGTTGCAAAAGGATGTCCTCCCCTTTTGACCTATTCATCCGGCGGGTGATCAGCAAACGGTATCCGCCGCACCTCATAAATACGGGTTGACAACCGCATCGGGCGACACGCCGTACTTGCTGATGACAAAACGTGCATAGGCGGTGAAAGCCCCCGCGGCTGGTCGCGGGGCGGATTTTTCGGTACGGCGGATCAGTGCCGCGAGCTTTTTTGTGAGTGCCGGATCATGGGCTTTGCGCTGAAGGTCGGCAGCGGCAAGTGCGGTTTCGGCATGGAGACGGACCGGGCGGAGATAGGGCGCTACTTCGCGCGCGAAGGGGGCGAGAGATGATTCGGATTTGATGCGGGACTCAAGAGATGTGAGACTCATGGCAAGTCTTGCCATCGGCGCGGGATCACCGGAACGGGCCGTGGCAAGCGCGCGTTCAGCGAGGCAGGGAGGTTCTCCATAGAAAAAGGTGGAGGGCCAGAGCTGGCAGAATTCACGAAGGAGATCAGCCTGGTACGTTGTCAGTGTAACACCGGGGAGAGCGGATGCGACAGCTTTGCGCCATGCCTTTTCGGGATGGTATGTGGCAGGCGAGGCGAGCCATCCGGCGATGGTGTGGAGGGGGATCATGGAGGCAAGGGGCTCGTTCATTGGATTGGCGAAGTAGGCGTCAATATGCTGTGTGAGAGCGGCGGGACGCGCGGTGAGGGGTGCGAGGTTGAGGGTGTTTCGGTTGTAATCGTTGACTGGATAATTGTCCCAGAGGAGAGGTTTCCGGCGCAGGACAGAGCTTATGGCGGCTGCGTCTGAGGCAGTGATGAGTGGGGAAACGACAAGAGGTCCCGTCCAGAATATGCCGATTTCGGGGCGCAGGGCATTGCCGATCGTTTCGAGGTAGGGAGACGGTGATGTCCCGACATACTCCTGAGGACAAAACCACAGCCGCAGATTACCGGCATGGGGTGCGGCGGCATCGTAGAACCGGTTGAGCAGATCGCTGTGGGCGGCTGCGAGAGAATCCCACTTCTTCTTGTCACTCGTGTGTGTGAGGAATGAAGGAATATCATCGAGCAGCACAGCAAATGTATTGACACCAAACGATGCGACCCACGCGAACTTATCGACAAGCAGGTTAAAATCTTTGCGCGACGAATACCGCATGGAAAGTCCCGGGCTGACAGCCCACGCGAAATCGAGTTTGAGAGCCTGACAGCGGCGGATGATGCGAGTGAGGGCCGCGGTGTCTCGCGCCGGATAGGATTCGCGCCAGAGTTCGCGATGGTAAGGATCATCTTTTGGGGCATATATGTATGTGCCAAAACCGTTGCGTGACATAAACTCAAGCATGGCGAATCGTCCGGCGGGGCTCCACGGTTTGCCGTAGAAGCCTTCGATGATGCCGGTTTCGAGTTGTGGCGTAAACTTGTTCATGCGAAAACTCCGTACGCAGATATTTGAGACAGTATATCCGAAGATAGATCAGTTTGTCCAAAACATGGTTACCGCATGGGGTGTTGACCACTCCGCGGCAGCTCGTGTAAGATCGTGTGAAAAGAAATCAAGGCAATAAGGAAAACCCGGAGGCATACAATATGGCAAGAAACAATAGATGGATGACCGGCGCACTGACCGTAGCACTGGTGATACTGCTTGCCGTTGGAGCGCAATGCGCGCCATTCGAAGCCTATGTGGAAAATGTGGAAGGCGTGCGCATTGTGCATCTCGGCGGCACCCCACGCGAAATCGGCCTTCAGCACGGACGTCTCCTCAAAACTGAAATCGTGTCTCTTCTCGACTATTTTTTCAACGAAAAAGGATCACTGTTCGGCATCAGCCCCAACGACCTCCTGCGTGGCGCCAAGTCGCTCAAACCTCATATCCCCGCCGAATACATGCAGGAGATGGAAGGCATAGCCGAAGCCGCCGGCGTCCCGCTCGACAGGATCATCTATGCCAACATATTCCTTGATATAGCATCGGCCGGCATGGTCGGTGCAAAGCTTCCCCTGTGCTCCAACTTCGTGGCCCTGCCAGGAGCGGCGAAAGGCGAAATCATCCACGCGCGGAATCTCGACTGGCCCGGAGATGAATTTATCGTCAGCATGAATACCGTTTTCGAAATCACGCCGGCACAGGGGACACCCTTCGTATCCGCCGGATGGCCAGGCATGGTCGGCACCCTCACGGGCATGAACTCCCGAGGCATCACCATGGGCGAGATGACATCCATGTCCACCGACGCCACCGTCGACGGCATGCCAATCATGATGCTGCTCCGCAAACTTCTGCAAGAATCGGCAAACCTCGCCGACGCATACTCCATCCTCGACAAGGGCCCACGCACTACTGGCTACAACGTTGTCGTAGTCGACCCAGCCGCAAAAGACGCCTTCATCGTCGAGATGAGCGCATCGAAGATACTCCGCTACGCCCCACAGGACGGTCTGCTATGGCGCACCAATCACTATCTCGATCCCTCACTCAAAAAAACTCAGCGAAAACCGATGGCAGTCATATACGGCACTGGCAAAACAGACACCGACTACCGCTATATGCGGCTCGAACAGCTCCTCAACGAAAACAGGGGAAACATCGATCCCACAATCGCACAGATAATCATGTCCGACACATTCGACCTCAAAACAGGAACCCGCGGCACGGCAACAAAGAATACTGTCTGTCGATCCAACACCCTGCAGAGCTTCGTCATGCTGCCCCAATCCCGCACCATCATCCTCGCGTCGCAAGCGTTGCCATCACCCAGCGGCCCATTCATCACCCTGCAATACAACGGCTCAGGCAAATCAATGAAACCCTGATGCGAAACTGCGCGACGATGTACTGCATGCAATATATGACTTGATGCCAATATGGCAAGAATGCACCGTACACGCTATAATAACCAGCACGCCGGAGTGGTGGAACTGGTAGACACCCGGGACTTAAAATCCCGTGAGGGCCTCTCTCGTACGGGTTCGATTCCCGTCTCCGGCATGTCAAAAAGCCCTGATTATATCAGGGCTTTTTGGTATTAATATTATTAATCCTTGTGTTTTAATTTGAATTAATGTTAAATCAAAATATAATATGGCAATCATTATCCCATACCAGACTAATACAATAATGGGAATAGTGAAAGGATAGTTATGTACTCGCTGAAAAACAGAATCGTAATGATTATGGGGGCCGTCTTTCTGGCGTTTTTTGCGATTTCAAGCCTATTCATATCTAATATTATCGAAAAACCTTTTGTTTCGATAGAAAACAATATAATGCAACTTGATTTTCAACGCATAATCAATACACATGAAATTGAACTTGATAATAGGGAAGCAGTTGTAAAAGACTGGGCACATTGGGATGATACATATCGTTTCATGATCGATCACGAATACAGAGATGTGTATATCTCCAGCAATATGATGGATTCGACATTCACGACAACAGGAAACAATCTGATTGCATATATAGACAATTCCGGCAAAGTCATCTATGCGAAGATGTACGATCTTGAAAATGAACGGACGATTCCGCTTCCCGAAGATTTCAGCAAAGTGCTTGAGGGGCTTGGAGTCGATAAAAAACCAATTGGTAAAGGGCTGATAATGCTGGATGGACGACCGATGACATTCAACATGCTTTCTATCCTTACAAGCAATGGTGAAGGGCCTTCGCGCGGATGGATGTTCATGGGGCGATATGTATCCGTTGCGCAACTCCAATCATGGTCAAGCATTACACAGCTCAAATTAGCAAAGCTCGACAATGACGATAACAAACTGCCACAAGCAATACATGATTCGATGAAACATACTAAAACTGGATGGGATACTGCGATCGTGGCAATGGATGGCAGTAACATACGTGGATATGTAGTATTCAGGGATGTTTTCGGGTTTCCATTGTTCACGCTGATGTTTGAACAAAATCGCGATATTTTCCAGCAGGGACAACAAACGATACGGATTTTCAACACGCTGTCAGTCATCACCACCGCAGGACTGTTTATTGTCATGGTCCTGCTCATACAGAGCTTTGTGCTTAACCGCATTGGAAAACTTTCGGTTTTGTTTGGGAAGATCGCCGGAACATCGGATTTTTCGCTGAGGGCGCCAGTCGATGGCAATGACGAAATGGGGCAGCTTGCAAAAGACATAAACCATACGCTCGATGTCTTAAAATGCGCTCACGAGGGCGTGGAACGAGAAATGACGGTAAGAACTGCCATTGCGGAGTTTGCGCAGGCTATGAATGACCATTCTGTGTCAATTGAAATAGTATCCGAAATAGTTATCAAACATGCCCGGCAGTTGACTCGCAGTGAGCATGGTCTCGTATCACTGATTAGCGATCATGGAATATTATCTCATAACCATGAAGATAGAGAAATTACCGGCAAGCACATAGCCCCCACGTTATTCGCCGGCGAAAAACAATTCACAGCATCGCCGAAGGCAGGCGATTGCGGCCTGTTTACACACGTTTTGCTGTCTGGAAATGAACTGATGCAGAACTCTCATGCAAAAATATGTATGATGCAAAACAAGGAAGAAGCTTCTGTCGAAATTTTCAGTTTTTTGGCGGTGCCGGTTGTAAGTGATGGGAAAATAATAGGACAGTTAGCGCTTGCTAACAGTCACGAGGGTTTTTCGGAACGTGATGCCAGTGTTTTGAGACGGTTCTCCGAGTTTTTCGTGATAGCGATACATCATGCTAAACACAGGGCGCAAATGACAGAAAATGAAGCAAAATACAGGCTTTTATTCGAATCGGAACTCGATGCCATATTGCTTGTGGATGCAGACACGGGGATAATCGTCGATGTCAATACTTCGGCCTGTAACTTGTATGGGTATGAGAAAGATGTTTTTCTTGCGAAAACGATTGATACCATATTTGATGATGCTTCGATAGCCAAAGAACTGATGGCCAGGACTGCCAGAGAGCATTCTTTGCGTTCGATAACGTGCAACCACAAGAATAGCAGTGGCACGCTGTTTCCTGTCGAGGTGTCTACAGGTGTTTTTGAATGGAAAGGAAGGAACATTGTTTGCGAGGTCTGCCGCGACTTGAGCGAACATAGAAAGGCAGAGGCCGAGAAAGATTTTTTGTTGCAGCAACTTGTCCAGGCACAGAAAATGGAAACAATCGGCACGCTTGCCGGTGGCGTTGCGCATGACTTCAACAATATGCTGTGTCTGATTATGGGTAATGTGCAACTGGCGCGAACAGATTGCACGGTCAGTGATTCCGTTCTCACATCATTGTGTGAAATCGAGAAAGCCGCCGAAAGAGCAAGCGAGCTAACGACTAAGCTGCTTACTTTCGCAAGACAGGAAAAAATCAATGTGAGAAGTGTCAAAATCAACAGGATACTTGATGACGTTATCACCATTTTACATAGGAGCATGCCCAAAACCATCGCCATTAGGAGCGTGCTTGCTGAAGGTCTTAACCCGGTCAATGTAGATGAAAATCAGATCAGCCAGGTGCTATTGAATATTTGCAACAATGCACGCGATGCGATGCCGAATGGCGGCTCGATTATTATTGAATCTTCGCACGTGAATGTTGACGAGGCGTTTATGCAACAGCACATCGATGCAATTGCCGGCGAATATTGCATGATACAGATCACCGACACGGGGACGGGGATGTCAGAAGAAACCAAAGGCAGGGTTTTCGATCCATTTTTTACGACAAAAGATGTTGGGAAAGGAACAGGGCTTGGCTTGTCCATTTCATACGGTATCGTAAAGCGCCATGGGGGCTTTATTACAGTCTACAGCGAATCGGGAATAGGAACTTCCTTCAAGGTATATCTCCCCTTCAGTGATGATGCGGAATATGTAGAGACGAAATCTGATGCAACTATTCTTTCGGGTACGGAAACAATTCTGATTGTCGACGATGAAACAGCAGTCCTGAAACTCGCCGGCAAGGTGCTGCGCAAAGCTGGCTATCAGGTGTTTATCGCGAATACGGGAAGGATGGCGCTTGATCTTTACAAGGATCTGCATGATGACATCGCAGTTGTCATTCTCGATATGATCATGCCTGAAATGGATGGAGCCGAGATATATCGTGGTCTCAAGAAAATCAATCCTGAGGTCAAAGTTATTCTTGCTTCTGGATATAGCATTGATGGCCAGGCAAGCCAATTGATTGTCGATGGCATAAGCGGGTTCATTCAGAAACCTTTCAGCATAGTGAAACTCTGCAAAACGATTAGAGATGTAATCGATTAGTCTTGGTGTATCCTTTCCATTCATAATTGGGTGATATATTGCGTCGGTGTAATATGGAGGATTATATCGTTCGAGGTGCCGATGCTGCGCCACTGTTCGCACCGAGCGCAAATGTCCGCCACGCATTCCGCCGCGCGATATTTATATCACGGGCAAAATCCATCGTCGTATCTTCAATCCCCGGTGCCAGCGGAGAACTCGTCATAGGATTCACGCGGTGCGGCATATCCCGATCCTGTAAACCTCGCCCCGTGTTGACGACATCTTTAATCCACTCGACTGTCGGACTATCCGATGGCCGCCGCGCGAGATTCACCAGCGTCTCGTACCACCGCTGGCCAGTCGTCGATTCCTTCGTATACCCCGGGATACTCGTCATCATGCGCCGCACATCAAGCGGCAGATTGGATTGTTTGAAATTTTGAAGTATTTTGTTCCCGGGAAGTAATTTGTCAATAACGCTCTTTACTTCTGGTGTTGCAGGATTTGTTGTTTCTCTTGTTAAATAATAAGTAAGCGTTCACGACAAGAGCATGGAGACCCCCTTTTTGAAAAAATGGGGTCT
>CAZQSL010000013.1:0-42591 GCA_964595945.1 uncultured bacterium | reverse complement strand
TGATCATATACGGCGACATAATATCGGACTTTCGCGCCCTGCGGAGCCGGGGGCATAAACGCCACAAAATAATACTGATCCGTATCAGAGGACATCATTTCAATCGTCTGCCACCCGCCTCCGTCGACGCTGTAACGCAACTCGGCGCGCTTGATTTTCAGAAGTGATGATTTGGGATCAGTGCCAGCGACGACAGAAACTTTCACCGGCTGGCCGGCGAGCGGCACTGCTGGAGTCTGGGTCACACTCTTGATCACCGGCGTGGCATCGAACAGATATGGAATATACGGCGCGCGGTCTATGTCGCCAAACACCGGGATATCTCCGCCAGGCATCGGCGCGGTTTGCGTTTGCATAGCGCACGCCGCTGTCATCACTATCACCATCACGATCAGCATCGTTGTCACTTTTTTACTGCTCATCTCTTGCCCTCCCAATGAGTGGTTGCTCCTGATTCTATCATAATGACATGCCGTGTAAAGAAAAACCTGCGAAGCGTATCGGGATGTTATATACTGATGTTTCCGGTCAAAAGCGATAGCGCGCGATCCGTGCCGTTAGTCAGGACATCTTGTAGAGGCCGCCCCTGTCGCGCGCACGCGGCGCCATCAGAGCGCCAAGCGCCACAAACACCGCGAAGTCGGCCGCACTTTTCACCAACAGCCCCGATAGCGGGAAAAATGTGAACATCGCCGCACCCTCGGCTTCCATCGCCGAATAGACATACAGAGCGAACACGGCAGCGAAAACCACAAGTCCCCCAAGCACATAGTGCGCGACCGAACCCCATTCGTATACCACACGCCTCAACCACGCCATCGAAATATGCACCGCGCCATATACAATTACCGTGAACCATCCGTTTGACTCAGATATCGTGCCGTACAGCAGTCCCGCCATGAGCGCCACGCTCGCGGCGATGCCCCCTCCATATCTGAATGATACTGCGGCAGTGAATGCCATGCCGAAATCGACGACTGTGACAACACCCATCGCGCCTGAGGCCGGCAGCATGTCGAGAAACAGACACAGAAGCGGCACGGCAAGCATGATCACCCCGGGACTGCCGGACGCGCTGACCTCGATCTTCTTCTTTTTCTTTTTGCCGGCATCCGAAAGATGCTGCGTCGCCAGCGCCACTCTGTAGCTCAATGCCCTCTCTCCCCACTGCCGCCAGGCATCACCACATGATACAGACTCACTATCGGCACGCCATCATGTTCCAGCCGGTACACGGGACTGCCCTTTTCCATAAAATACCTGCACATCGGATCAAGCTGCCCCGATCTGTTGACGATCAGCACATAGTCGAAAACCGTTCCGTATTGGGCAATGGTTATACCTTTGCGCAAAAGGCCCCAGTGGCCATAGTAGTCAAAATTATAAGGATTCGAGCCTGCCACACTGATGGTGCCGCCATCCGGGATCATATCCGAAATATCCGCCAGCACTGCTGGAGAAAGGGCTTCGCCCCAATAGATCACTTCGAGCCCCCGAGCCGCAGCGCCCCTGAGTCCGCCGATCAGCCCATTGTAATATGAAAGTTCATGTGGATGCACCTGCACGACAGGCATGGCAAAACAGAGCGTCAGCACCACCGCCGCCATCACGGACGTCCGGCGCGTGAGTCTTTCACGCAGCGGCAGCCACAACGCCCCGGCCGCCACCGCAAAAAACGGCATCGACTGGGCAAAGAGCCTGATGCCGTCATACACCGGCGTCCCCGCGACTGTAAAAACCACGATATAGAAAAACGCGTTGAATCCAATGAAAAGCATAAAACGCCACTCGCGGCGAAACGCGAAAAACGCTCCTGCCAGCACCGCGGCCATTATCGGCAGTGGCATGGTGATTGCCGCGAGCACGCTCGCGTATGACACTGGAGGAGTACCGGAATAGATGCGCCCGAAATACGGAACTAATATGTAATTAACGGTCGTCATGCCCGTATGCGCCTTGATGAAATCCACAACATATCCGGCCGGATCCCGCCACGCAAGTGGCTGCATCAGATAAAATACAACCGGAGCAATGATAAGCGCAGCGAAAAAATTCCGCAAAAACAGCTTCCTGTCGAACATCAGAGCCCATAGAAACATCGGCACAGTGGCTATCGCACCCGTTAGTTTTGCCGATGCGAGCAATGCGGTCATAACCGCAAATAACAGTGTGAAGGCCAGCCTGTCCTTCGATCTGTAAAACACCGCCGCGCACACCACCATCGATGCGCATACCATCAGGTCCGAACACATAAAATGGGCAAGTCCGAAAACATGCGGCATAGCCCCGCAGGCCACCGCCGCAATCAGCCCGCCACCCATGCCGAAGTAAAGCGTGGCGAGATAATATACCGCCGCCGCCATCATCCCGAAAAGTATCGCCGAACCTATCCTGTATGACACTACATTTCTGTAAAACTCATCCCGCGAAATATCCCCGAAAGCTATATGGACAACTGCATAATACAACCTCGTGACCGGCGGATGAGTGAGATCGACATTCCAATACTTCGTGATACTGTCGCGCGACAGCGCCTGATTTTTCACCGGCGCGGTAAAAGCCAGTCTGAGCCACTCCTCGGTCAGACTCGCGTTAAGTCTGTCCGCTCCTTCGTCCCACCCCATACCGAAATCACGCGCGGTCGACATGACTGACAGAAACGACAGCAAAAACACCAGCAGCAGCACGCCTCTGCGCGACTTTCCTGCATTTTGCGGGATATCGTTATTATTCTCGCTCATAAATGATTACTGGCTTCAGCCAGCCTGCGGACGGCAGAAAGATTATTGCGGCTTTGACGTTTCGGCCACATTATGGATAATACTCTACGTCATCATTTCCGGAAGTCAACTGCATGGCCGCGACTTCACCCGGACACTCCGATTTCCCTGAAAAATTTCGAGTACTTACGATCTTCCACAAGAAAATGCTTCAGCATCCAGTTTTTGAGAAAATCGACAAAATCAGTATCCGCAAGTCTGTTGCCCGACGCGATTTCTTCCCGGCATTTCTGGAGTTCCCCGAGCAGACTGCCGTGTTCCCGTTCCTGCAAAGCCATTTCCGGATAGTCATATTTTCTGAGAAAACTTTCCTCGCTCGCAAAGTGCTCCCGGGTGTAGTCCATCATTATAGCGAGCCCGGCATCCAATTCCTGCTTCGAGGCTTTTTTTTCAAATATCGAGTACAGACTGTTGATATGCGCGAACAATTCGCGATGTTCGGCGTCAAGATGGGTAATATGCACCGAATACTCATCGCGCCATTCGATGGGAAAATACGTACCGAGAGTCCTCATGCGCCTGTCATGCATCTCGATCAGCTTCCATTGCACAATGGGGATATTTATCAGATAAGAACCCGGGATGACATAGAGCTCTGTATGAGTGAGCGCTTTCGCGCTGAAAATCCCCGGAGTGTCGAACAATATGCTGTCCTCGCCGAAAAAGCCGCCGTTCTGGATACGTTCGATCACTTTCGACTTTGAAAAAAGTTTGATCGTGCCTGTATTCACCATGATCAACTCGGGAAAAGCGGAAGTGGTGATGATGTCCCCCTTTGTGACGGACCGCCGCTCCATGACCTGCGCGATGGCGCTCTGTATGGGATAGGATACCATTTCGCCAAAAAGAGATGTGGAGATCAGATACTGCCGGAATTCGTTTATGCGGATGATACTTTCATAAAGATTGTTGCGCCGGACAAATTCAAGATAGAGATTGACCGGGATGGCAACGGCCTTGACGTAACTCGCGGCGCGATAGGTATACTTCGCGGGCTGCGCCATGATGCCGGGTATCTCGCCGATGAGCGAGCCTGCCGACAGTGTGTGCCTGATCTGCGCGACTGAGTCGATAAGCTCCGTCACGCCATTGAGCGCGAGCAGTATCTGCCCGGGGATGACACCTTTCTTGATCATTATCGTTCCGGCGTTGAATTCGATCACGTCGTTATTGATCAGCATCTGTATCTCATGCCCCGGCACTGACGGGAAATACAGTTTGAGATAGTGCGCCGCGTTTGCCATGAGATAGTCCTGCCGCGCGGGGATCAGTACATCATTCATGCCAAACACCGCATTGGAGCCAATTTCCTTCTGATGATCCGACAGACTGACAGCGGTGTGGCTGAGTATGACACGGCCGGATTTGTCTTCGATGAAATCCTCCGCCACGCCATGTATGAGACCGCCGCCTATGTCGATCTTCTTGAGATCGACCGGCACGAGATATGTATTTCGGACATGGTCGAAAAACTCCTGCGTGACGCCGCTTTCTGACGGGTCGCCGGTGATCATTTTCCGCAGCACATCGAGCGATACGGTATCGGCGAGGTGCGCGTACGATTTGTAACCGTTCGCGGCGACAGTGCGGAAAAACATCACTGTGGTCTCCACGGGATGTGGCGAAAAGACTGGCTTGACTTCAAGTCCCCGGATGTTGTTCCACCGGTCCATTTCGAGATCATGTATGTCAAAATATTTAGAGAACTTGCTCTCAGCAATGCCCATGAGCGCCGACAGTTTTTTCATGACAGAGGCTCGCACGAGCGGGGTCGAGTAATACTTGATGAGATGATCGGCGCGCACGAGTGTCGTGAGCCCCGAAAAGTGATCGTCATGAGCGTGTGTGTGAAATATGCCTTCGATTTCGTTGACGCCGATGCCGAGCGCCGTAAGACTGTGCATGATGTTGGGACCGGCATCGATGAGATACACGCGTCCCTGAAATACGATGATGCTCGACATGCACGGACGGTTGACGTCCCAGCCATCGCCTTCGCCAGCATGTATTACGGAAAAATACTCCCGTCTGAAATTGTGGTAGCCAAGCATATACGGCGGTTTGTACGTTTCGTTTGACGGCAGATTGAGATCGACGGTGACACACTGGCCATTGTGAATAATATCGAAGACGTTGAATCCTGTTCGATGGACAAACACGCCATTCCTGATCTCGACTGCCTCAGCGGCGACAGGTTTGAGATCGAGCAAGTCTTCGGTGGGCCTGATGTTGTCGAATGCGAACTTCTGCTTGAGCCTCATCATCTCGCGCGCTTCAGCGGCGGACACGCCAGCCTTCATCAGCTCATCCTCGGAGACAAGGCCATAGTTGCCGCGAAAGATGTACTGGCTCTGCGCGAGCACCTGATCGGGATGCCCGATGATGAGGGGCTTTATGCCACTGTTGTTGGGATGCCCGGGCAGCAGCATGCCCTGACGGTAAAACATCTGAAGGCAGGGAAATTCCGCAAGATTTGCGAAACTGCCGTTCTGCAGTGCGACATCTGACAGCAGTATGGCATTGGGGCCGGTCTCGTATCTCACTCCATTGCGCTCTATCGTCTGTATCAGGCCGCGTTTCATCATGTGCTTGACCGAGTCGGCGGGACAACCGCACAGCATATACAGATTTTCTTCGGGAATGCTTACCCAGTATATCCCGTCGCTGATTCTGATTTTCTCCACTTTTCGGAAGTCCCCTTTCGCGGGCAATCCCCTCAAGATGGCAATGTCGGTGTGTGTCAGACACGCCGGGACACGGATAGTCATGGCAAGGGCAGTTGACGCAAAACAACTGCTGCATCCTGTTTGTCTTTTTTCCGTCTTCGGCCTGCTTGTCCACGCATGTGCCTTTGGGCATGCCCGACCACAAGCGCCTTGATTACGGACAAAAAAACGGCGCGATCTCGCGATAGTTTTCCGTGCCAGACCCTAATGATATTTTAACAAAGTTGCCGGGATTTGGCCTGTATCATTCGTCACACCGTGATGTCGAACCCGCCAGCATAAATACCGCCAGCCTTATTGTCCTGCCCGGCAGTCTCCGTCTGGTCATCGTCCTCTTGCGGTTGACCGTCGTCTCCACGATGTTTCCGCGCGTTCTGCCGTTCCTTTTCGCGAGTCACCTTGTTGGCGTCTTCTTCCTTCGTGCTTTTCTGCACCTGCGAAGTGGCCACATCGCGGACTTTTATTTCTTCAGACGTTACGGCATGCTGCGCGATCCGCCCCTGCTGCTGCTCATTTTGCTGTATTTTGTCAGCTTCTGAAGTCTTGGTGTAAACAATCGCCATATCGACCGGTCTTATGGACATGGCAATCGCCTCCGATCATTATGAGTTTACGGCGTATAAGCGCCGATCTGTATTTCGCCTTCCTGCTCATAAAACGTCGTGGCCCGCACCACATCCCTTATGTGCAGAACTGCCTGTTTGATAATAATCCTTGTACCAGGGAAAACACTGTCCGAAACGATGACCTTGCCTTTATACGAAGCCGAGAGGATTTCTTCGAGTTCTTCCTCACGCGCTTCGAGCTTTTTCATCTGCCCGATCAGATGATATTGAGCCCGGGTAAGCTGTAGCAGCAGGTCTTTTTTCGCCTGTGGCAGCGATCCCATTTTCTCTTGCAGCATCTTGAGTGAATTGACGCCTTTTTCCGTACGGTCGAGATTGAGTTTGAACTGTTTTTTCTGTTCTTCGATCTGCCTGAGTTCTTCTCTGACTTTCGGGCTGCCGCCTGCTTCGACATCGGTAGGGGTAGCGAGATGGTTGCCGATGATTTTTGCCCTGATCTCTTCGCCGGCGCTCACGCGGCCGCCGATGATCAGTCCTTTTTTACCTTCTACGACAATATTCTTTTTTGCCGTACAATTGCACTGGATGATACCGTCGGTGGCTTTCACGCTGCCATTTGACTTGACGGTGGTATGCTCAAGAAACTTAGCGACCACATCTTCACCGGCAATGATGATGCCCTTGTCCTGCCCGTGCATGCCTTTGTTGAGAAAGACCGTACCGCCGGCTTCGAGCATGCAGCCGCCCACCGGGCCCATGATCGTGATATTGCCTTCGGCCTTGATGACAAAGCCTTCGGTCACGCTGCCCTTGACGAGCACGTCGCCGACGAATGTTATATTGCCTGTAGAGAAATCGACATCGCCCTTGACTTCGTATATCGGCAGCACGTGTATGCGGCCCGACATGAGACGCGGCTGGCCGGCGATCTGCGCCACAAGCATATTGCTGTCATCTTTTGAAAAAGTTACGCCCTTGCCAATCGGGAACGGTATGTCACGTCCGGATTTCGCCGGAATTTCTTCGCCAAGCACATTTTTGCCCGGCAGCCCGGGGTCGGCCGGGATTTTGCTTGCGAGCGGCTGATCCGCGCGCACGTTTTCGATCATGCCGAGTTCGTAAAAATCGACAACCCCCTCGTCGCTGATGGCAGGCTTCGGACCGTTTTCTTCAATTTCGAACAAAAATTCGATCTTTGCATCCGTGCCATCGACAGGCGGTATGCCTTCGGCCACCGATACGCGCTCGTTGTACCACTGTGTATAGACGAGATTGTTGATAGCATCTTCCTTTATGCCGGCGCAAACGCCTTCGGTGGCGAGTGCGCCGATAATATCGCCTACCTCGACATCGCGGCCACCCTTGGGCGGCGTCACAAATACGGAAGCTTCCATCTTGTCGCCCCTGATGGTCACCTGTACTCTTGCATCGATCTTGGTGGCTATTGCGATGGGCTTGCCAAAATCGCTCTGCATTTTAAGCAGTCTGTCTATTGCCATGTAGTCGACATCGAAGTCCTGGGCTCCAGCGCCTTCGAGCGCCATGAGTACCTGCTCGGGTACGATCGGTATGCCGCCGGGATTGGCTCCGGCAACACTCGCGAAGACTTTGTAGCCATCTGGCGAAAACTCAATTTTGATAGGCGTATTTGTCATAAGATTCTCTTGAATGTTATTTTTTTCGTATTGCCGTGCGTTAACTGTTTGCAGACTGCAGAAAATCGCAGGCGGATTGGATAAATATTACATATCATAAGCTATTTCGTTATCTGTTTCAAGCATCCTCGCCTTGATCCGCATGACCGCTTTAGCATGGATCTGGCAAGCGCGGGATTCGGTCACGCCGAGGATTTCACCAATTTGTTTCAGAGTCAGACTCTCCACATAATAGAGACCGACAACGGTTTTTTCGTTGTCCGAAAGCTTTTCCACCGCGCTCAGCAGGATATCCCTGATTTCCCTGCGCATGACAGTGTCAGAGGGGTCGAGTACCGATGTATCTTTCACTCGATTCATAAACGGCAGGGGCTTGTCGTCGTCAGACATCTGGAGCAGTTCTTCGAATGAAAACAGTACCGCTCCGGAAACCTCTGTGACCGTATGCTGGAGGTCTTCGACCGTAATGCCAAGATGCCGCGCGACCTCTTCGTCGGTCGCCCCCGCGCCCTTTTCTCTTTCGACGGTCATAATCGCGTTTTCGATCTCTCTGCTCTTCTGGCGCAATGACCGTGGTATCCAGTCCATCTGTCTCAGCGAGTCGATGACTGATCCGCGGATTCTGACGAGCGCATACGGTTCGAACCTGTCCATTTTTGCAGGATCGAACTTGTCAATGGCATCGATGAGGCCAAGAATGCCTTCACTGATGAGGTCTTCCCTGTCAAGGAAATCGGGCAACCGGTAAATTATCCGGTCGATAACACGTTTGACCAGCGGCAGATATTTCTCCGCAAGGCGCGCCCGGGCGTCTTCGTCGCCATCCTCCTTGAAAAGCTTCCAGTCCTCATCTTCGAGGATTTCTATTTGTCTTGTTGCCATTCATTCTCCGTGTTGATCGTGATAATTTTGAATGGCTGCCTTTCCTTCCGGAAATGACCGGTGGGGCTCCGTCCCCGTCTCCGTTCAGCCGGTGATCAATATTGCCGCGATAAGCCCGAGGATCACAACGATCAGAAACGCGAGCTCGATGAAGATTTTTTTGCCTGCCCTTTCGCTTTCGAATATGGACTTTTCGTCCTGAAAGGGGTTGTACAGTTCTACGCCTTCGTCACGTGTCTTGACCTTGACGTCGGGCGGGAGGAAAAACTGCCCGTATATGCCGGGGCCGAATTCCACGTAAGCTTCGCAGAATGTATCTGAAGGGCGGTCGACTCTGATGACTGGCACGCATAGCGGGATCACCTCGTCTTTGACGATGCCGCCAAGCAGTTCTCCATAGTAACGGGCGGCGATGCGGCCATCTTTTATCTTGACGATGATTTCTTCGCCGACAGCGAGATCACGCGCGGGGCGTCCATGCACGGGGGAGATTTCGGGCTCGCATATAAGTACGATTTTGGGAAGTTTTTCCTGTGGTGAAGCCGATGGAAGCTCGTCGACAGCCGAGGCCACCGCGGCCGCGTCGTTGTCAAACAGGCCCTTGCCCGATGTGCGATGGGCGGCATCATCCTGACCAAGTATGGAGGCCAGCGCGTCGATGCCGCTTTCGCGTCCGCTGACGCGTGTCTGGATATCCTGGCCGATGACTCCACTGATCATTTTTGCGAATTGTGCGGCCAGGACATCGACTTGCGCCTTGCGATGCGCCGCCACGACCGACTGGACAAATGCCGGGACGAGTTTTGACTTGAGCAGCGCCGCATTGCTGCGGCTCGACCCCTGCGCCCGCTCGCCGAGTCTGTTGCGGATGCTTTTGATGGTCGAGGCGAATATCGTCGGCGGCATGTTGAGATCGAGCATTCGGGATTGGGATTCCTCAAGCGGGAACACCATATCGCAGTAAAGCACGGCTTCAGATGCGGTGTTTACGATAACCGAGGCAAAGCCCGTTTCGTTTTCCTTACCCTGTACCGTATATCTGATGTGGAAGACAAGCGCGTCCTTTTTGCCTGCTCCGATAGCCGCAAGCGCTTTTGAGAGGCTTCCCCCGGATTCTTCGAGGACATTCTGCGCTTCCGTTTCGGTGCAACCCGTCGCATCCATTATTACTCTTGTGTTGGAGTCCATGGTGTAACTGTCCTTTTCGTTTTCATCTGCCCATGCGGCCAGCGAGGTTCGGGATGATTTCGTCCTGCCTCAGGTCTATGTGGCTCATGACGTCTCGCTCATGACGCGGTTTTTCTTCGAGTTGCTCCACTGTCGTCTCTCTGACGAGCTGTTCGAGTATGTTGGCGAGTATAGAGCCGATGAGAAAGAACAGCGCATAGGCAAGCAGTGCGCCGCCGAACAGCGTCATGGGTTTCGCGCCCACAATCGCACCCGCCATCAGAAAGATCATGAACGCCAATGACGCAGTCAGTATTTTGAGCCCTGCTATCACATTTTCTTTTATAATTTTCACCCGAAAACTATCCCCTTCCGAGTCTTGTTATCCGTAGATGACAATGCCGCATGAGCAGACACGCCACGCCCGGCACGATCCGTACAGCTCCTGAGTTTTCGCGCGCGTCCTCCACGCGCATCTTATCCAGAATGGATCATTACAATTATCTATTATATCAATATATGTGTCAACAAAAAGGCTTTGCCGGCGCCTTGCGCCGCAGGCCAACGTCACCTGCCCTGCATGTTGAACACCTTGTTGATCGGCTCACCAATAGTCATCGAGATCAGCGTTTCCGGAGTCGCCTCCTGGATTTCGCCGGGGACATTCTGCCCGTAGCATAGGTACGATACTCCGAGATTGACCCTTGTGATCATGTTGATGATGCTGCCATGTGACGATGTTTCGTCATTTTTGGTGAAAATCAGATGGTTGTATGATACAGGCCTGAAGCGATCGGCGACTTCCACCATGTCGCCATATCTGATATTGGCACCGAGGACAAGGTGGATATCAAGTGGATAGCATGCCGTGAGGAGATCACTCAGGTCGCGTATCTTGTCCTGATCCCACTGCGAGCGTCCGGCTGTATCGACGAGTATCAGATCACTCCCGGAAAGGAAGTCCATCGCGTGCTTCATGTCCTCGCGGTTGTATGCCACGCGTACCGGCACACCGATGATGTCGCCGTATGTCTTTATCTGCTCGACTGCTGCGATCCTGAATGTATCTGATGTGATGATGCCGACTTTTTTGTGTTTGGCGAGTGCAGCGACAGTGGCTATCTTGGCGATGGTCGTGGTCTTGCCCACCCCGGTCGGGCCTACGAAAGCGACGGTTTTGGGGCCGCCGCCGGGAGGCAGCTCGATCACGCCCGAGACTTTGAGCAGCCGGCGAAGTATGCGACCGAGCGCCGAATAGACGAGCTCTTCGCTGTCGCGGTCTGCCTTGTTGGCAAGTGCTTCGTCGAGCGAGCGTATGATGTCCTGGGCGATCGCATCATCCACACCGTTTTCGATAAATTTCAGATAGAGATCGCCGAAGAGCCGCGGATAGGGCGCGAGAGAGTCGGAAGCGGCTTCTGAGGCACGGTTTTTCATAAGGGTGAAAAGAGCCGTCTTGATTTCCGAGAGTTCGTCGCGCAATTCCTTGTCAGCGTTTTTCTGCTGACCGCGCGGAGGGGGAGGCGGTACGGCGCCGAATCCCAGACTTGCGCTTCTGTCGTTTTGCTGCTGGGTGGGGACAGGTTTTCGCACCTGTGCCGGGCGTGCTGGATCTGCCCCGTCGTCCCTGGTTTCAGTCGCGGCGAGCACCTCGACCATTTCTTTTTTTCCGAGGCCGAGAAATCCGCCCTTCTGGAATTTTTTGGTATGCAGAACCACCGCTTCGGAGCCAAGCTCGGTCTTCACGAGGAGTAGGGCTTCCTGCAGCGTGGGCGCTTCGTATTTTTTGACCTTCATCGACACTGGTGGAAAAGCTCCGTGGCATCGTCGGGTTCACGTGTGGTCAGGCGGTGATCATGCCGACCGATTTGACCTTCACTTCGGGGACGATCTCGCTGTGGGAGAGCACGACGAGTGAAGGGAAGATGCGTTCGACGAGCCGTCTGACATACATGCGTGTGCGTGGCGAGCAGAGGAGGATCGGCTGATAGTTGAGCGATACGGCTTTTTCGATCATGTTGCTGAGGTTGTTTTCGAGATTGGCCATGACATCGGGCGACAGCACCGGGTATGCGATCGAGCCGCCGTCGCGGACTGATTCGGCGACGAGGTCTTCGAAGTTGGGATCGACGGTGATGACCGGGAGGGTGCCGTCATTCATCTGATGCTGCTTGCATATCTGCCTGCCTATGCTTGCGCGGACGTATTCGGTGAGGATGCCGACATCTTTGGTGAGTGCGGAGTAGTCGGCGAGTGTTTCGAGGATTTCGACGAGGTTGCGGATCGACACGCGCTCGCGCAGGAGGTTCTGGAGTACTTTCTGGATTTCTCCGAGTTCGAGTTTGTTGGGGATAAGTTCTTCGATAACGACGGGATTTTTTTCCTTGATGACCTCGATGAGCTTCTGGACCTCCTGACGGCCGAGTAGTTCGTACGAGTGATTTTTGATAATTTCGGTAAGGTGGGTAGCGATGACCGATGCGGGGTCTACGACAGTGTAGCCGAGCATTTCGGCCTGTTCCTTGACGGCTTCGCGTATCCAGCGCGCTGGGAGGCCGAAGGCGGGTTCGGTGGTGTCGATGCCGTCGATTTCCTGCGCGGCGTTACCGGGGTTCATAGCGAGGTAATGGTCGACCATGACGTTGCCCGACGCGACTTCGACGCCTTTGATCTTGATGGAATATTCGTTGGGACGGAGCTGGATGTTGTCGCGTATTCTGATGGGGGGTACGACGATGCCCATTTCGAGAGCGGTCTGGCGGCGGATCATGGTGACGCGATCGAGCAGGTCGCCTTTCTGGTCGGGATCGACGAGCGGGATGAGGCCGTAGCCGATTTCGAGTTCCATCTGATCGACGTGGAGGAGTTGATTGACCGCCTCGGCGGAACCAAATGGCGAGACAGCCGGGCGGCCGCTTTCGCCTGCCGCTGCGGCGGCGGCTCCGCGCGGGCCGGAGGTGCCATGTGGCGTCGCCGCGTCGGCTTTGAGTCCGAGAGATTTTGCGAGTGCGGTCGATGCGCCATCTGTAGCGCCTTTTTTGACCTGACTCATCAGATATGCGAGCCCCGCGACCACTGCCGCCACGAAGAATACCGACAGTGAAAGGGTAAGGGAGAGCAGGAGCGAGAGGATGCCGAATCCGGCAAGTATTATCGCCGTCGTGTACATGGCGCGCGTCTGGCCGAATATTTGTGTGACTATGTCGGTGCTGATATTGGCTTCGGAAGCGGCATTGGTGACCATGATACCGGTGGCAGTTGACATCATAAGGGTGGGGAGCGATGCTGCGAGGCCATCGCCGATGGTCAGTTGCGTGTATGTCTGGAGTGCTTCCATGAACGGCATCTTGTGGTAGACCATGCCGATGATGAATCCGCCGATGATGTTGATGAGCACGATTATGATGCCGGCTATCGCGTCTCGCTGCACAAATCGTGATGCGCCGTCCATCGCTCCGAAGTAGTCGGCTTCGTTTTCGATCTTCTTGCGGCGTGCGCGGGCTTCGTCGTCAGTGATGAGTCCATTGTTGAGGTCGGCGTCTATGCTCATCTGTTTGCCCGGCATGGCATCGAGGGTAAACCTTGCGGCGACTTCACCGATGCGCTGCGCGCCGTGGGTGATGACGACGAAATTGACGACGATGATGATCGCGAAAATGATCGCTCCGACGACATAACTGCCGCCGGTGACAAATGTGCCGAATGCGTCGATCACCGCTCCGCCGTCAGCCTTGCTGAGGATCGATCTTGTGGTTGTGATGTTGAGCGCGAGACGATAGATCGTCGAGATCAGGATAACTGTCGGAAATACGGAAAATTCGAGTGGCTCCTTGATATACATCGTCATGAGTATCGCGATCAGCGAAAACGCTATACTGCCTACGATCAGCAGGCTTATGCCCCATGTCGGTACCGGTATCACCATCATGGCGACAATCATGACGACAAGGATAGGCAGGAACATGTCCGCCCTTTGCAGGAACGGCGTAGCGGCTTTCATGAAAAGCGATGTCTCTATCGGTTTTGGTATCGGTTTCTTTGTTCGCGCCATTTTTTATCCAAAGTACGGGCATCGAGTCACAGCCATAACACCCGTCTGTATATAATCTCCAGCCGGTTAACGTCTTATTTTAACACGTCATTATATTTATATCATTCACTTTTTACAATATTATGCGCAAGCGGGATACGGCATGTGTCATTTCAGACCGAATGAATGATCCTTGCGGCCGATTTTATAGACGTATGCAAGAATTTCCGCGACCGCCTTGAAAAGCTGCGGCGGCACAAAATCCCCCACGTCCGCCATCTTGAACAGCGATTGCGCGAGCGCCCTGTTTTCTACGATCGGCACCTTGTTGTCCCGCGCGATCTGCTTGATGCGCTCGGCGACCACTCCGCCACCCTTCGCCACCACCTTCGGCGCGTGCATTTCTTCAGCCACATATTGCAGCGCCACCGCGAGATGCACGGGGTTGGTTATGATGACATCCGCATGCGGCACCGATGCCATCATGCGCCTCATCGCCATTTCCCTCTGCCTTTCCCTGATACGACGGCGGATCAACGGGTCTCCCTCACGCTGTTTGTACTCATCCTTGATTTCCTGCTTTGACATTTTGATACTTTTTTCAAACTCGAACTTCTGATACATATAATCGAGAAGCGCCAGCACGAGCAGCACAAGTATGATCTTGAACACCAGCCGCATCATGGTCGAGGCAAACATCGCCGTCGCGTCAGGTATCTCCATTGCGCTCATCTGCACAAAATGCGGAAGCTCGTCGATGATTGTCTTCCATCCCACATATCCGACCGTACCGACCTTGACAAGACTCTTGAGAAGCTCAGTAAGCGATCTGAGCGAAAATATCCTCTTGAAACCGGTCAGGGGATTGATCTTGCTGAGATTGGGCTTGATCGGATATGTCGAAGCCTGAAACCCCACCTGCATGATATTGGTAGCAAGCCCCACGATCATCAGCACCGCTCCCACGGGAGCGACGACACGGATGCTGAAAACTATCATGTCGATCATGTAATTCGCGACATTTGTCTGCGTCAGACTGGAGAGCCGCACCAGCACCTCGGGCGTGTATGTCCACTTCATATAATCCCTGAGCGTCACAAACATATACGGTCCGTAAAAGGCGATCATTGCAAAGGAAAACAGCAGCATAAGCGCCGACGACACCTCGGTGCTCTTTGCCATCTGTCCCTTCTTGCGAGCTTCTCCACGACGCCTCGGCGTCGCCTGCTCGGTCTTGTCCTCAGCCACTCAACCACCCCCCTCTTGCGGAAATCCCGCCATAACACCGGTGTTCGTGACAATTACAGCAACACGGCTCTTCCGTGTCCATCGCGCTCGCTACCCGCTGCCAGCAGCCATCCTCAACAGCTTGTAAATATCCGTAAACATCATATTGAAAAATCCCTGCAACACCCCGGATATCAGATAAAGCGACGCGCACATGATAAACAGACCAATAAAAATCTGCATCGGCAGCCCCACGATAAATACATTCATCTGCGGCACGGTACGCGCGATAATACCAAGCGACACCGTCAAAAGCAGCAGTGTGAATATCATCGGCATACCGACCTTGAACGCTATCACCATCATCTTCTGCAGCCAGTGTATGATCTCATTGTACATCGGCATATGAAGCCCAAACTGCCCCATGGGCAAAACATTGTAACTCTCCATGATCAGCCGCAGCAGCACATGATGCCCATCTATGGTAAAAAAAATCAATATCGCGATAACAAACTGAAACTGCCCAAGTATGGAAATCTGCTCATCAGACATCGGGTCCATAACATTGACAATGCCGAAACCCATCTGCATGCCATATATCTGACCCGCAAGCTGGATGGACGAAAACATGAGAGTGCCGACCGCCCCTATCAGCACCCCCACCATCACCTCACGCACGATCACAAACGTGAACATCATCACATCCTCCGGCAACACCGGAAACGACTTGGACGCAAGCGGAAACACTATCATCGACAACAGCAACGCAAGCCCGGCCTTGGTCGTCATCGGGATATTCGCGCTCCCAAGCACCGGCGCAAAGGCAATCATCGATGACATACGCGCAAAAACGATTATGAAATATTGAAATGTCAGGACATCTATCTGAAGCCAGTCCATCTGTGCACACGCCTCACCAAAGTCGAAGCCGACAGCGCCTCACTACTGCACGAATTTATGCAGATTCATCAGAAGATCACTCGCAAACAGCAGCGTCTGCTGCATCATCCAGCTCCCGAAGAGCACCAGCGCAAGGATTACGGCAAGTATCTTGGGGATAAACGTCAGGGTCATTTCCTGAATTGACGTGACCGCCTGAAATATGGAAATCAGCACCCCGGCTGCCAGCCCGAACCCAAGCATGGGCCCCGACACAAACAGCGTCAGCCATATAGCCTTTGCCCCGATATCAAGTACCATTCCTTCGGTCATTTCACTTCACCCGCAATTCTCTACATTCTGTAACTGAGCACAATCCCGCGCGATATCAGCGCCCATCCATCCACCATGATAAACACAAGCAGCTTGAACGGCAGCGATATCATGATCGGCGGCAGCATCATCATGCCCATCGACATGAGCGTGCTGGCTATTACCATGTCTATGACGAGAAAGGGCACATAAATCACAAATCCCATCTCGAATGCCGATTTCATTTCGGATATAAGAAACGATGGTATAAGCACATAAGTAGGCACATCGGCTTTCGCCTTGGGCCGCTCGATGCGCGAAAGGTTGATAAACAGCGCAAGGTCCCTCTTGCGAGTCTGCATAAACATAAATTCACGCAACGGCCCCTCGGCCTTCTGCAAGGCTTCCGTATGGGAAATTTCGCTTTTCATATAAGGCTGGAAAGCCTCGTCATTGATCTGCTTGAAAACAGGCGCCATGATAAAAAAAGTCAAAAACAGCGCAAGCCCCACCAGCACCTGAGACGGCGGCATCTGCTGTGTGCCGAGCGCGCTGCGGGTCAGCGACAGCACGATGATTATCCTCGTAAACGAGGTCATCATCATCACGATCGACGGAGCGAGCGACAATATTGTCAGCAGAAACAGTATCTGTAGCGAAAGCGCGACATCCTTCGGCGACTGCGCCTGATCCACGCCGAGCGTCACCTTCGGGATCGGCATAGGCGCCGGCGCCGAAAGCACCGGTGCGGCGATCAGTATCATCACTGGCACTATTACCGGCAGGAAATACAGAAGCCTCTTTGCGTGCAGCCGGAGCTTATCCTTCGTTTCGCTTTTCATCGTCGAGTTCCCGGATTTTCTCTTTCAGTTGATCCACAAACCCCGTACCCATCCCCATGACCGGCTTGGATGGCTCGGATTCGTCCGTGGTGAAATATTCTTTTCCCTTTTCATCTTCAAAAGAAATGCCGCCGTCGGGCGTCCATTCGCCTTCTGTAGCGGCGACTTCGCACACAAACGCAAGGCCCTTGTCCCCGCTGTTGCTCAGCAGCAATTTCCGTCCGCCTACCTCCACGAGGTACAGCGTGCGGTTGACCCCGAGATTGAGCACATCGACCACTCTGATATGCTTGCCCTTGAGATCATATCTCATGCCCTTTGCCATGATTATCTTCATGACATAGACAACGCCGAGTATCAGCGCGATCACGAGCACGAGACTTCCGACCACCCTCAGAGGGCTCGGCTGGCGCGAATTGATCCCTATATCCTCAAGGCTCTCGCTTTTACCCTGTTCTGCCCGGTCGCCAGGCCCTTGGGGCACATCGGACGGCACAATGCTTGTATCGTTGAAATTGTTTGTGGTGTTTATGGTGGGAGTTGCAGTCCTGGGCGGACCGGACCTTTCGGTAACAGCCGCAGACTGTGTAGCAGAGTCGCCGGGAGCCGCGGCCGTCATAATGGACGTGCAAAAAGCCATGACCGCCACTACTGCCAAAATCAAAACACTTTTTCTGATAGTAACATTCATTATCGCAGATTTATCCAATGCGGTCAAAGTGTACATTCGCAACGCCGCCCGCAGGAATCGAAACCCTGGCCACACCCGTCGCGTGTCACAGTTCATGCGGCTTCGGGGTCGGCTTTCCTAATTCTACGATACGAAGTGCAAATTTGTCACCTACTGTAACAACTTCCGCTGTCGCCACCGGATATCCGTTGACAAGCAGTTTTATCGGTTCAGTCGATGAATTTTCAAAATCTATGACAGAGCCCGGCCCGATGCCGAGCACAAGGCCTGCTTTCATCCTGCTGTTCGCGAGTTGCCCCACTACTTCTACGGGCACTTCGCCAATAGCATCGATCTTCGTTTTCATTTCGCCATGAAAATCGAGCTCGCGTTTCTTTTTCTCCACCGGCCCGCGTGTTGCCTTCGACATGGCCTTGAGTTTTTCCACAAACTGTTTTTCGACAGACGTCTTCTTCGCGTTTTCCTCGATTATAGGCGAGTCGAATGTCACCGGCGAAATGTCTTCCGGCATCGAAGCAGCCTGCGCGTCCTGCGGCGCAGCGAATGATCTGAAGAGACGGTCCCAGTATTCTACCGGGAAGACCTGACTCAATATACACGATCCGGCTGCCCCTGCTTCGAGTGAATACTCTGCGATTACATATTCGTCAATGTCGTGAAAACCGGGGTAAGACGAAAAAAACTCATCAGCCGGACACTCTCCGACAACTGTCTGCGACACGGTGAAAGGATGGCCGGAAAGGACTGCGAAATCACTTTCGGCAGCTCGCCACACCTGATCGAACAGTTCCTGAAGCGCACCGGCATGGAGTCCCGAAAAATCATCCGGCACGGCTGTCGCGCCGGGATTGATGATGGATTCGGGTATAAATGTGGCGATATTTTTGGGAAGAAAAACGACCGCCGCGCCGGGCTCGGGTTTGGCAAGAATAGTGGCGATGTTGATAGTTGCGTCAATTGCCTTAAGGTCCGGCAGCGTCGCCGTGCGGATAACGGGGGAAACGAGCTTGAAGTCAGGTCCGGCGAGCATACCGGCTATACGCCGCCATGTAGCGCAAAACCTGTCAAGATAAGGCTGTATTGCAGTGATCAGTTCTTCCACTTGAGGATATACCCCCGGCCGGGGGTGCGGCGCATCCTGACCGTCAGACGTCTTCCCGCTCTTTTACCACTGTGGTCGTCTGTACGGCTATATGTTTACCGATCTGGCCGGGCCTGCCTTTAAATTTAAGTTTGTCGCCGACATAAATGTCTATTTCGTCGGTGACTTTCCTGCGTATCTGAAGGATATCTCCGACATTGAGGTTGAGGAAATCCTTTAGGGAAATGCAGGTGGTGCCGAGTTCCGCTACAATGTTGACGTTAGTTTTCAGTAGCCGCTGTTCGACTTTTTTTGTAACTGCCGGCGAGACGGTACGGCGAAAAGTTGCGAACCATTCCTGAATGCTGAGTTTGCCGAGCACGCCTTCGAGCATGATATATGGGAGCGCGATGTTGATAAGTCCGGTTTTTTCGCCTATTTCAGCCTCGAAGTTGATGAGTACGATCATTTCGCCAGGAGGTACGACCTGCACGAAGTAAGGATTGCTTTCGAGCATTTCGAGCTTGGGCGTTAGGTTGATGACGTTGCTCCATGCCTCTTTCATGAAATTGAGGGCATCGTGGATGACATGTTCCATGATGTTGATTTCAATGTCGGTGAGTTCGAGGGCTTCGCTGCCGGATTCGTCGCCGGCGCCGCCAAGCAGCCTGTCCATAAGGGGAAACCCTATCTGGGGGCTGATGTTGAGCACGGCGTTGCCTTCCATGGGAGCCATTGAAAACACAGTGATGATCGAGGGATTTTGTACATTCGAGATGAAGTCTTCGAAGGTGAGTTCTTCGACGGAGACGACCTTGATTTTGGTGAGAGCCCTGATTTTTGCGGACAGGGTGCCGGCGAACAGACGTGCGAAAGTCTCGTGGATCATCTGCATGGTGCGGATTTGATCCTTGGAGAATTTCGAAGCGCGCGAGAAGTCGAAGACCTTTACATCTTTAGCCTTTTCGCTTGCGTGGGATGATGCCGGTTTATCGTCAGAGGCTGCGGCAGCGGCTGCCGCAAATGCACCGAGATCGCCAAGTCCGCCAAGACCTGTGTCGAGTGCTCCGCCTCCGCTGCTTCCGCCGGAGTCTCCTATTTGCGATATGAGTGCATCTATCGCGTCCTGAGAGAGAAAAGAATCGCCCAAACCCTTCGTTCCTCCACAAATTTGTGGTCTGCTTATCCCCTGTTACTGGATAAGGAATTCCTTGAAGTAAACATCTTCGACATAGTTCACGCCACGTTCGTCAAGGTAGCGTTTGAATTCTACGCGGAACCTGTCGAGCTGTTTCGGGAACGAGGGTTGCCCTCCGCCTTCGCCCTGAGCATATTCGTCTTTATACTGGTCTTCTTCGGTTGTTGCGGTTGGAGCCGCCGTGGCTTCCGGCGATGCCGGGAAGAGGTCCGCCTTGGTGTAGCGTGAGAAAAACTCGTTGGTGATATAGCGGATGATAGTGAGCTGGTGCTTGAATTCGTCACCGCCGCCTCCGCCGCCATGACCGCCTTCGGCTTTCTCTTTTTTCTTCGGCTTGCCGGCGTTCATCTTTTCTTCGTCGATGCAGATGCTGCCCTTGATCGAGAGGTAGTGATCGCCGTCTGCGAGGTTGACAACGAGGTCTTCGAAGTCGACGAGCTTTTCGGTTTCTTTTTCACAGAGTGAAATTTTGTTGTAGTCTTTTGCGAATTGAGATGTGTTTTCGTTGACGGCGCTGTTGATCGTGTGTTTCACGCGCTCGTCGACATCGGTCGAAATGCTCTTGATTTTACCAAGTACGAACATGGTGCTTCCGGCAGTGACCACGATGACGGCTGCGCAGATGATGATGATGTGAATGAAGGAGAAGCCTCCACCGTCTTTCTTTTTTGGTGCTTCTGCTGATTCCTGAAGGATTTCTTCGTCTGCCATTTTGCACCCTCCTTTTTATCTCGAAAGAAAACCGCGCAAAAGATTTATACATCTTTTTGCCTATTCGGTTTTGAATCCGATTCCTTCATATATAGACCGGCGATATTGTATCACTTTGCTGATAATTTCGTCAACGGTGTCCTTGATCACAAACTTTTTCCCGGTGGTTAATGTCAAAAGCGTGTCCGGCGTCGATTCGATGAATTCTATCAGTTCGGCGTTTACGATGATCGCCTGATCGTTGAGTTTCCTGACTTCTATCATTGGCAGTTACCTGTCCGGTTTTCTGTAGTTCATCTCGAAATATCAGCCGATGCGTTTCCTCAGCATAGCGTTTAGACTCTTGCCGCTGCCTGGGTGTTGTCGTATGAACTCCGCAAGGGGAATACCGGGGAGCGTGTCGGCATACATGATCCCTCCTTCGGTGGAGTTGTACAGCTTTAATTTACCACACCTTATATCATTGTCAACCCTCGTGAAGTTCAGAATCCATTCGAGTCCAGAGAGAAAACCCGGAAGCGAGTAGATTTTGTTCCCGAGACTGTCAGTGGATTCATAGTTTTTGTTGCTTGCGAAGGGGGTAGGCGAGCAGAGGTCGTTGCCGATGAAGGTGATGGGATTGCCGCCCGCGATCTTGGCGCAGAGAAACGCGATGTTGCCGACGATGATGGCGCCGGGGATGGCAGTGAAGGTTTTTCCGCACTCGGCGGAGATGTTGGCGGCCGCCCGCTCGAAGCCGTCATCGAAGTCGGCGACATTGTAATAGATGATCTTGCGCCACGGCAGTGAGATGACTCTGGGCGAAGCATAGGTGGGGGCAATGAGAGTCAGAGATTTCAGTTCGCAGCCGTCGAAAAATGATGCGACGGCATCGGAGCCGTCCGCGTTGACGACGAAAGTCGGTTTGATCCCGGCGTCCATGACGCGCTGCAGGGCGCGGTCACAGCAGAATGTCGGATACTGTTGATAGACGGCTGCAAGGTGGTTGATATTTTTGTCGAGGCTCGGACCTGCTCCGATGACGATCGAGGGGATGTCCCAGAATACGTCGTGGATTTCCCTGATATCGTGTCCCTTGGCGAGCACTGGCACGTTTTGCCTGATGCGGCCGAGCCACCACGCCCGCTGTCCGCGTGTGTCCTGCGCCTGGTACGATTTTTTTATTGCATCGTCTGTCAACACGTTCTCCTGTCGCATCATGGCAGTTGCGAGATTGTCACTCTGCCTTTTTGTGGCGGGACGATCACCACCCGTTTTCTGATTGCTGCCATTATAATATCGCGCTGCATGGCCTTTGTGCGAACTGTTTCGATTTTTTCGCCCGTCAGTTCGAAGGCGCCGGTGCATTCGATCAGATAGCATGCTGCGGCGACAGAGTAAATTTTTTCAGGATCGAGCGGGGAGCCGTCTATGCGTATTTCTCTGACCCTGCCGCCGGCCGGCGCTTTTGGCGAGTAGCTGAATTCGACTCCCGAGACCTGATATTTCAGACGGTTTTCCGATACCGCGTCTTCGAGCATGACGCGTACCGCACTGCCCCTGAGCCGTGTGATGAAGACTTCCTGCCGCGTGTATGATTTCATCATGTTGTAGATATTGGCGCGGGTGATGCGGCCATAGCCGAGTTTTTCGGAGATCATGCTCGTGCCGATAAGAGCTATGTCGGACTCGACGCCTTCGCGCAGGAGGTCGGCGAAAAGGCTGCCGGCTGTAGTCTCTCCCGCAGGTGTCCGGTCACTGGAGGGGATATCGGCGATGGACTCTCCGATGTGCTTCCGCATGTGTTTTTCGACGGCGTCGGCGATGGGAGCATACATGGCGGCGATGTCGGCGGCATCGGGCGTATCTTGCGTGACATATTCGATGCGTGGCTTTCTGATGCGGGTACGTACGACTTTTCCATCATGATTTTTTGTTACTTCGAGTTGCATGACGCCGAGGCCGGCGCCGCGATGGCCGGTGTTGACGATCGGCACTTTATTGACAATCGACGGCGGCATGACCGGAGTATGGGTATGCCCGCCTATGATGAGTGAAATCCCCTTTACATCGTTAGCGAGTTTTACATCGCCGGGATATCCGAGGTGAGAAAGCACGATGACGGCATCCGCATCGCTGCCGATCTTGCGGATGGTGTCACGCGCCGCCCTGTTGGGGTCGGTGATGACAAGTCCCCTGTAGTCACGATCATAGATGAGTTCGAGCGTCTCACGTGTGAGCAGTCCGACAATGGCGACGCGCACGCCCTGAATCTCCCTGATGATATAGGGTTTGACGAAATCCATTTTCATGCGTGGCGGCCACTCACAGTTGGCGCACAGGATGTCAGCATCGGCAATCTCAAGATTGTCACGGAGCACGTCCGGGCCCCAGTCGAATTCGTGATTGCCAATCGTCACCGCGTCATAGCCCATCATGTTGAATGCCCTGAACATTGGCCGGCCCTTCATGAGATACATCATGGGCGTGCCCTGTATCACGTCACCGGCATCAAGCAGCAGAGATGCGGAAGACTGTTCGCGGATGGAGCGGATAAGAGTGGCGATTTTTATGACGCCCTGCGCTGGGTCGAGTCCCATGCCGGCAGGCGCGTCGGTGCCGCGCATGACGCCGTGGATATCATTGGTGTGCATGATGGTTATGGTTACGGTCGCCGTACCGGTGGCGGTCTCCTGCCCGGCAGCGATGATATCCGCCGCCCTGCCGCGTGACATGCCGCCAAAAATCATGAGTGCGATGGCGAGTGTGAAAATCAAATATTTCATTGTGCTATTGTTCTCTGAACCTCGCCGCCCCTTCTCCCGGTCAGTACCAGGCGAGGGTAGACATGGCGCATTTTTCATTACCGATTTTTTTCGCCACCCCGTTGGTATCGGTGACGTAGAGCATCAATTCCTTGGGCGAACCGGCCAGAAATGCGACACTACGGCTGTCAGGCGACCATACTGGATTGTAGGCTGACTTGCCCTTCCAGCCCTTGACCTCAATGGGTTTTGCGGTGCCATTCAGATATACGATATATAGCCCTCTGCCGCCCCGTCTGTCGGCGGTGTACGCCACAGCCCTGCCATCAGGCGACACGGTGAAATCAGGGCCTATCGAGGCTTTTCTGGTGATGAACCGTCTGTTTCCCGTTGAAACTTCCATGACAGCGAGATCGAAGAATCTGCGATCGACCCCGTTTGACGCGAAGATCACCCGCTTGCCATCCGGGATCCATCGCGGCATCACCTCATCGGCATTGGAAGTGGCGGTGAGACGCGTTTCGGGACGGTCACGCATGAGCTCGGCAAGCGGCATTGTATAGATATCCCAACTGCCGTGACGGAATGACTGGTAGACGATCTGCCTGCCATCGGCCGACACCTGTGGATGCACGGCCTGACTGTCAGCAAGCGTGTACTGCTTGAACGACTTGCCGGACTTGTCTCCTTTAAGCACAAACACACTCTGCTCGGCTGTCAGCGTATAGAGGACTTCGCCGCCCTTGGGCATAAACTGCGGTTCGAGTTCGTCCCAGAGGAAATTGGAAAGTTTTGTCTCTTTTCCGTTTTTGAGATCGAGCAGATGCACTGCCCAGTTGAGACTCTTGTGCCGAGTGAAATACGTGCGAGTAGGGAAATAGCTGTAAAAGTAGAGAAAAAACTCGCGCGAGGGGTACAGCGCGTTGCCGTTCCACTGCTTCCACTGTTTGAGTCCCTCATCGGGATAGATGCGAAAAGTGGAAAATGCCACATATCGCCCGTCGCGCGATACCGCCGGGAACATGTTGTAATAGACCAGCGCGACGGGATCGTCATTTTTTGTCAACTGCCGGCCTCTGGCTGACGGTGTGGGGTCGATCTGGAAAAGATGACGCTCGCCCTTTGCCGTCTCGCGCACATATACGATCGCAGCGGGCGCGGCATGCGGCAGCATGACCACGCATACACATACTATCAGCATACACGGGGCGAGGGATCGTATCATGCGAATATCTTTGACGTACACTGCCCTTCCCCCTCCCTCCTGCGCTACGGGCCAATCACGGGCCTGTCAGATTTCGTTGGGATTGCCGGCGAGATAATTGACGAACACGCGGTGTACGCGTTTGCCGATAAGTGACACGGCTTCATAGTTGATCGTATCCATGATGGCAGCGATTTCGTCGATGGAAATTTCGCATGCGCCCTGCCTGCCGACGAGCACGACATCATCGCCGATACGCACGCCCGGCACGTCGGTCACATCGATCATCATAAAATCCATACATACGTTGCCGGCGACAGGCGCGTAATAGCCGTTGATGAGCACGCGGCCACGATTGGACAGCTTGCGGCTGAACCCGTCGGCGTAACCTGCGGGAATAGTTGCGATGCGCGTCTGACGGTCTGCCCTGAATGTCCCGCCGTAGCTGACTTTTTCGCCGGCTGCGATTGTTTTTATTTCTACGATGGTACTCTTGATCGTCATGGCCGGCCTGAAGTCCGCCGCGTCGTCAGCGAGCGCCGGTGACGGACACAGCCCATATAGCAGGATGCCGGGACGGACCATGTCAAATCCGGCGGATTTATGCTTGAGTATCGCGGCGCTGTTGGACGCATGGATGTGACGCGGGCGCACTCCGCGGGTTTCGAGTTCACCGATAAGCTGGCCAAAACGCTGTATCTGCCAGGCTGTATAATCGTCGTCGCTGTCCGCACAGGAGAAGTGCGTAAAAACCCCGTCAACCACGATGCCATCGAGTGCGGCAATGTCGCGAATGAGATCGGCGGCGCGTTCCGGCTGCACGCCGACGCGGCCCATGCCCGAGTCGATTTTGATATGGACAGGCACTGTTTTCCTTTGCCTGACGGCTTCGGCCGAAAGCGCGCGGGCAAGTGCGAGATGATATACTGTCTGCGTAAAACCGCCTTCTACAACATACGAGGCCCAGCCGGGCTGTGTGTATCCGAGTATGAGGATAGGTGATTCGATGCCGGCCGAGCGCAGTTCGCAAGCCTCTTCGAGCGATGCCACACAAAGTCCGTCGGCTCCTGCATGGATCAGTGAGCGCCCCACCGCGACCGCGCCATGACCGTACGCGTCAGCTTTCACGACGCCATTTATTTTGATGTCTTCTGTCACTTTCTGTTTGATAAGTCTGAAATTCGATTCGACTCTGTCACAGTCGATTTCTGCCCAGATGGGCCTGAAAATCTTCATTGTTGCCCTTTCGCCCCTGTGGACTGCGGCAGTGCGTCAAGCCACAGCAACCCATGTTTCGGTGCGCAGGTGTGTGAGGGGCATTTGTCCGTTTCTGTCCTGCGCCCGGTACACAATAATGTTCGTCTTACATGATGAAATATTCAATAGGCGAATCGAGCTTTTTTCACGAGGACACAACCGGCGCCGGACTATTTGTTGCTGCCGAGCGACACAAATGCTTCGGAGATCGATTCTGCGATATCCGATGCTATGACAGAGCGTTCGGAGACACGAGTGGCGGCGATGTCGCCCGCGAGTCCATGCAGATACACACCGCACTGGGCCGCGTCTGCCGGCGGCATGCCTTCGGCAAGCAAAGCGCCAATTATGCCGCTGAGCACATCGCCACTCCCGCCTGTAGCCATACCAGGGTTGCCTGTCGGATTGACATGCACAGTGCCATCGGGCAGCGCGATGATGGTGCCTGCGCCCTTGAGAGCGAGTACCGTGCCGTTGCACGAAGCAAAGCTGCGCGCCACGCCGAGCCGTTCGGTGTCGACATCCCCGGATTCGATGCCGATGAGCCGCGCCATTTCCCCGGCATGGGGTGTAAATACCAGATTACCGCAGTTCCAGTCGAGCAGATCGGTATTGCCGGCGATACAGTTGATGGCGTCGGCGTCCATGACGATGGGTTTGTCGCAGAGGGTGACGATGCCCCGTACGATTTCGATGGTGTCGTCGTTTTTTGTCATGCCCGGGCCTACAACGATTGCGTCGACCCTGCATGCGGCTTCGACGATCGTATCGACCGATTGCGCCGATGCGGAGCCGCCGGGCGTTTCCGGCAGCGGGATTGTCACCGCTTCTATGACGGCCGTTTCCACAATGTTGACAATGCTCTCCGGGACGGCCATATAGATGAGTCCGGCGCCGGTGCGCATCGCGGCGCGCGCCACGAGACACGATGCCCCGGACATGCCGCGCGAGCCGCCCACGAACAGCAGTTTGCCGCAAGTCCCTTTGTGCGCGTCTGGCGCGCGGTTGCGTATCATGCGGCTGACAGTGTCGCGGTCGATCAGGTAAGCGCCTGCTTCCATCGCTTCTATGTATGGTTTTGGGATGCAGATGTCGGCGATGATCACCCGCCCCGCGCACGCGGCGCCGGGATATACGTACAGTCCGGCCTTGGCGGCGGCGAATGTCACGGTCACGGCCGCCCTGACAGCCACAGTGTGGATACGGCCATCGTCGACACTAATGCCCGAGGGCACATCCACCGACAGCACGGGGATATCCGACGCGTTGATCGTTTCGATGATCTTTGCGTACAGAGGAGATAGAGGACCGCGAACACCAGTGCCGAGCAGGGCATCGACGACCAGCGACGACTGTGCCGCCCGTGCCCGGGCAGTGGGGATTTTCGCTGGAGCCGTTATTTCAGTGATAGGGATTCCGAGTTTTTCGCAGATGCTGAGATTTTGCGCCGCATCGCCGGCCACATCGCTTTTCAGAGCCACAAGGAGTATCTCGGGATGCGCGCCGTGATTGAGAAAATGGCGGGCGGCGGCAAACCCGTCTCCGCCATTGTTTCCCTTGCCGCAGACCAGCGTGACCTTTTTGCCAGCAAGATCGGCGCCGAGCATATCACGCGCCGCCTCGAATACCGCACGCGCCGCGTTTTCCATCAGCACCATGCCCGGTATGCCCGCGTCCATCATCGCCATTTCATCGAGCGATCTCATCTGCGCCGCTGTCAGTAGTTTCACAGCGCACCCCCCTGTAGTGAATGATATTGCCGGGCGGTCGATGCCACCCCGTCTTATTCCTCGACAAGGTCTTCGCCCGCGGGTTCGAGCATATCGACGCGCAGACAGTGACGTCCACCCTCGAAACTGGTCGAAAGCCACGTCGTGACGATCTCCCACGCCATGACGTTGCCCACGAAACGGCCACCGATGCAAAGTACATTTGAATTGTTGTGCAGCCGCGACATACGCGCCGTGACAGGCTCATTGCACAGCACGGCCCTGATGCCACGCACCTTGTTGGCCGCTATGCTCATGCCCACGCCCGAGCCGCACACAAGTATGCCCATATCGCAATTGCCCGCTGCCACCTTGTCGCACGCAGCCCGCGCATACACGGGATAATCGACCGACGCAGTCCCATCCGTTCCGACATCATGGACTTCGTAGCCGGCAGCGCCGAGCTGCTCCACCAGCCATGCCTTCATCTCATAACCGGCATGATCGCAACCGATTGAAATCTTCATTTTCCTGTCCGGCATTTCTCACCTCTCGTCACTTTAATAAATACCCATCATATAAGAAACGACCCAAGCCTGCAACGCATGAATACCCAAAATCAGACAAGCCGCGCCCGCACGGGAATCCCACCCGCACAATTGCATTGCACCACGCCCCGGTTATAATTACAAAATGCGGACTACTACCCGATGCGCAACCGCAACTCTCAAGGAGGAGAACAACCGAACAATGGCTGAATACAAAATCGGATACATCGACATCTACAAATACGGACGCAACGACTACCTCGGCGGCGTACTCATCACCGACCGCCTCGGCATGCCCGTCGAATTCCGCCACACCGAAACCGTCTCACCATCGACCGTCCAGCAGGTCCTCTACGGCCAGGCACTCGAAAAATTCCTCAAATGCGAAACCCTCGCAAAATGCCTCCTCGGCGACCTCGACAACAAACCCGACATCCTCATCGTCCCCGACCCCGACTACTTCCCACTCACACGCATCTTCAATTTCCCATTCGTACAACTCGGCAAAGCCAACCGCGAACCCCTCAAACAGCACGGCGACTTCGTCGAAATCAGCGAAGTCGAAATCCACATCCAGCTCCTCACCCTACGCACCCCCGTCCGCATCCGCGTCGACAAAAAAAACGCACCCACCATCCCCGCCATCAAAGGCGTTTTCATCGACATCGGCCGCACCATGGACGTCCTCGAACCAATGGCACGCGTACAGGAAGCCCTCAAAGTCCTCGTCGCCGAAGGGAGCTGACATGGCAAAAACCGTACGCACCAGGCGTCTCACCCTCGCCACATCCACAAAATCCGTACGCCCGAAATACGAAATCGACATACAGCCCGTCGTCATTTCCGGAGCCATGCTGTTCCCCCCCACCCCCACACACACCATCACCGCCGAAGCCGCCTCCACAACCTCTGTCCAAATCCCCACCTCCGACATCATCACACCCACAGCCACCATACCCACCAATATCGACACATTATCCACACCTGTCGAAATCATCAATTTCGACAACCTCAAGATCACAATCACCACCATCGGATTCGATACATGGCAAAACCTCAAAACCTCCGCCTACCCCTTCCGCCTCGCCCCCGCAAAAAAACAGAAGAAACACAAAACCAGGAAAATCGACTTCGGCCACATCACCCGCTCGAAATCACACAAAAGCAACCTCATCGCCAACATGCCCATCACCCGCACCACCATCCCCCTCTCATCTCTCCCCTACCCCGTCATCTCCGATTTCATCATCCAGCTTGCCCAGCAAAACAAGACCCGCTACACTAACATCAGCCTGCTCGGAGTCTACGACCCCATCCCCGTCCACCTCGCCACCAACCTCACCATCGACTCGGACCGCGGCATACTGAAATTCACAACCAGAAAGGTACCACAGGGAGAAAAACGATTCGTCCGCCTCGCATTCGGCCGCCTGCGCTCCACCGACGAAATCGTCACCGCCACTCTCCCCATGCTGTGACAATGACAACGACATTCCTCATCATACTCCTCATCCTCGTCGCCGGACTCCTCATCTACGTCATCCGACTCATGCTCACCATGCCATCCGACGACCGCCGCCGCGCCGACTCCATCCTCGAAAATCCACAGCACACACCCACCGAAGACGAACTCCGCCTCATATCCGACGAAATCATGTCACGCATCGACCGCAAAATAGACTCCCTCAAAGAACTCATGCGCCGCGCCGACGAAAAAATCGAAAAACTCAACGAAATCGCACGCCTCAACAACACTCTCCCCAACTCCGTCACCACACGCAACGCCGACGGCTCCGAAACACAATTCGCCCTCAAACGCAACCAGCGCGAAACCGCCCACGACACCGCCCCGCCACCACCCGACAACCGCCGCGCCACCATCGTCAACCTCCACCGCAAAGGATTCTCCCCGGCCGCCATCGCACGCGAAACCGGCATGGGACTCGGCGAAATCGAGCTCATCCTCCGCATCGAAGGCCGCAACGTATAATTCACACTACTATCATCATTCAACAACCCCGCACCACAACCACAGGAGCGCCACATGACAATCAGGGAAATCACCACCCGCGACATCACCGCCGCAATCGACCTCGCGCGAGCGGCATTCAACAAATACATCGCACCCGAATACAGTCAGCAGGGCATCGACGAATTCATGAAAACCGCCTCGCCCGAAGCAATGGCCGAACGCCTTCAAAAAGGCAACTTCGCCTACATCGCCGAACTCGACGGCACCCTCGCCGGCATCATCGAAGTCCGCGACGGCTCCCACATCTCACTCTTCGCCGTCGACCCCTCCCACCTCCGCCACGGCATCGGCCGCCGGCTCTTCGAAACCGCCGCGTGGCGCATCACATCCACCAACCCAGGCATCCCCTCCATCACCGTCAACTCATCACCCTTCGCGGTCCCCATCTACACCCGCCTCGGATTCAAGCCCACAGGGCCCCAACAGCAGATCAACGGCATAGTTTTCACACCCATGAAAATCGACTTCGCCTGATGAAAAGCCGCCCTTTTCGTTGAAAACGACTTCGAGTTTTTGGCAGAGATGAAGAGCCCCCCTTTTTAAAAGGAGGTCTCCCCGAAAACATCTTCACTATTCCATTAGTTCATCAATTTAATGAATATCAATAGAAACTTCCTATCGCCGTGCGATAGCGCGATAGGACAGTAGTTTGGAGAAAAGTCAAGCATATAAAGCTTTTTGGAAGAGGTGCGGAGAAACCTTTTTCTCGAAAAAGGTTTCTCCGCAGGGAAATTCAAATAAATGTCCGTATATATATCACAGCAACTGGGCAGCGATTTCAGCGAGTTCCGAGCGTTCGCCCTTGGTGAGCGTCATGTGGCCGGAAATATGGCTCGGCTTGCAGCGTTCGACGACATAATTGAGACCATTGCTGTTGATATCCAGATACGGATCGTCGATCTGATACGGATCGCCAGTGAGCACAACCTTCGTATTGTTGCCCGCGCGAGTGATGATCGTCTTCACCTCATGCGGCGAGAGGTTTTGTGCCTCGTCGACAATCATGTAGCGATCGGGCATCGATCGGCCACGGATATAGCTGAGCGGCTCGATCTGGATTTCCGGGATATTGGCCACGAGGTCCTTGATGGAAGCCTTTTTGCGCTTTCGATCGCCTGTCATGGTGAAAATGAGATCGAGATTGTCAAAAAGCGGCTGCATCCAGGGGTCCATCTTGTCATTGACCGAGCCGGGGAGGTAGCCGATATCCTTCCCGAGCGGGACGACGGGGCGCGATACGAGAAGCTCTGTGAAGAGCGAATCTTCGAGCACCTGCCGGACGCCCGCAGCGAGCGCGAGCAGCGTCTTGCCGGTGCCGGCGCGGCCATTGAGCGTGACGAGCTTTATGCGGTTGTCGAGCAGGAGATCGAGTGCGAAGAGCTGCTCGAAATTGCGTGGCGTGATGCCCGATGCGGATACGTCAGCGGAGACAAGCAGCGGCCGGATCTTGTGTGAAACCGGATCGACTCGGCCATAAAGGGTATCATCACCATTCTTCAGTATCACGAATTCATTGGGCACGAGGGGGTCGGACTCTGAGGCAAAGCTGACATCGAGGATTGTGGTTTCGCGAAATGAGGCCATATCCTCCACGGACACGTCGACTGTACGATAGCCGTGATACAGCTCTTCGAGCTGCACCTTGTCGATGTGAAGATCATCGGTCAGCAGGTCGATCGCTTCGGCCTTGATGCGCATGTTGATGTCCTTGGTGACAAAAACGCATTCGTAGCCAGGAAACTTCTTCTTGATGCCGAGCGCGGTCGCGAGGATCAGATTATCCTCTTTGTTGCTGCGGAGCGATGACGGCAGATCGCGGAGATTTTCAGCCGCGAGCTCAATGGAAACGGTACTGCCGTTTTCGAGCCTGATGCCTTTGCTGAGATTGCCCTTTTCCCTGAGTTTGTCGAGCCGGCGGGAAGTGACGCGGGCGTTGCGCCCCACGTCGTCCATACGCCGCTTCATGTTGTCGATCTCCTCGATCACTTCGATGGGGATCTTGATGTCCTTGCCCGCGAACTGATAGATCGCGTCGGCGTCGTGCAGAAAGATGTTCGTGTCGGGAATGATGATGACTGGTTTGCTCATATCAGAGTTTTGAGAGCCTGTCGAGGGCTTCCTCAATCCTTTCTTCTGGTTCGACGAGTGCGAACCTGATGTATGAGTTGCCGATCTCGCCGAATCCGATGCCCGGAGCGACGGCGATACCTGTTTCCTTGACGATGAGAGAGGCGAATTCCATCGAGTCCATATCCTTGAAAGCCTCGGGGATTGGCACCCAGACGTACATGGTGGAATTGGGGCGCTGGTGATGCCAGCCGAGTCTGTCGAGTCCGTCGCAGATGAGAGTGCGCCGGCGCGCGTATATATCCATGATGGGCGGCACGAGCTCGTCATACATTTCGAGAGCAGTGACAGCAGCATGCTGGATGGCGGTGAAACAGCCGAAGTCGACGTATGATTTCATTTTGCCAAGAATCTTGAGAATCTGCGGATTGCCGACGACGAACGCGATGCGCCAGCCTGCCATGTTGAAGGTTTTCGAGAAGCTGTGGAACTCGACGCCGATGTCTTTTGCGCCTTCGGCTTCGAGGAATCCGGGAGCCTTGTAGCCGTCGTAGCAGAGTTCGGAATAGGCGGCGTCGTGGCTGACGATGATGCGGTGGTCTTTGCAGAAGTGTACGACTTCGTCGAAATACGCCTTGTCGACAGTCTTGGTGGTGGGATTGTGCGGATAGCTGAGGAACATAAGTTTCGCGCGGTGCAGGACCGCGTCGGGAAGATTCTGATAGTCGGGCAGCCAGTCGTTTTCGGGCAGGCACGGCATGTGGAAAAGGTTGGCGCCGGAAATGATTGCGCTATTGTAAAATATCGGGTAAGTCGGCGTGGGGACGAGCGCGAAATCGTCCTTGTTGAGAAATGCCGACGAGAGATTGGCGAGTCCTTCCTTTGCGCCGATGAGCACGAGCACTTCATCTGCGGGGTTGAGGTCGACGCCGAAGCGTTTTCCATACCAGTAGGCGATGGCGCGTTTGAGCTCGATGGTGCCTTCGTGGACTGGATAGCGATTGATGTGACGGTCATTGAGTGCCTTGACGAGCGCCTTGTTAATGGGATCCGGCACAGGCATATCTGGGCTGCCCATGCCCATGTCGATGATGTCGAGCCCGCGCATGCGCGCTTCGTTCTTGAGCTTGTTGATCACCGTGAATACATAGGGCGGCAGCTTGCTGATCCTGTTTGCCATTAGGTCTTCGAAATTGATACGTCCCATTGTTCTGTTACCTTGTTCTGTCCTTTCTGTTGGTGAAGCCGTGAATCCGCCGGTGGAATTCCTTAATGTATTTTCCCAGGCGTAGTAAATGCGAAACAAAATGTTGCGAACGGGCTACAGTGTCAATCCTCCGGCTGTTCCTGCGCGTTGCCGAGTATCCATTTCATGTTGTGCTCGGCCATGCGTACGCCCTCGAAATCACCGGCTGCCTCAAACGCGGCGCGCGCCGTTTCGAGATTGGCCACCGCAGCCGCACTATCGCCCATCTTGAAGTAAGCATTGGCGAGGAACTGCAATACATTGCCCCGTCCGACCGGATCATTCACCTGCTCATAGAGCGCAGCGCTCCTGTCGAAAGACGCGGCGGCCCCGGCGAAGTCCTTTCGCTCGAACGACGTGCGCGCGAGTCCGTACCATGCGTCAGCCATATTCTGCAAGAGGCCGAGCTCGCCATATCCCTTGAGCGCCTTGTTGAAAAATTTCTCTGAAGCGATGTAGTCCTTTGTGCCGAAATAGACATCGGCGAGTTCATAGAAACAGTTATACATGGAAAGACGGTCGCCGATGTTGCTGAAGATGGCAAGCGCCTGCTCGATATGTTCGACAGCTTCTTCGAATTTATCGCCGATGGCGCGCGCGATACCTGTGGTGAGCAGTGCGGACGCCTCGCCACGCTTGTCGGCGAGTTCGCGGAAAAGTTCGAGCGCGCGTGCTGCCGTGAGTTCCGCCGACTCTTCATCCTCAAGATCGGCATAGATGGCGGCGAGGCGTTCGAGCGTGTTGGCTTCGCCCCATACGTCGTCGACATCCTCATAGAGCGAAAGCGCCTCGCGGTATTTTTCGAGCGCCTTGTCGAGCTCGCCGCCCGAGTGAAATATGAATCCAATGCTTGAAAGGTGGTAGGCCATGCCGATGATGTCGCCCATGCCGCGTTCGATTTCAAAAGCGCTCGAAAAATGATTGTAGGCATCTGCATCCCTGCTGGTGCCGAGACAGTTTTCGGCAAGCGAATCATGGAAATCAGCCTGCGCGCGCGCATTGCCGAATGCCACTGCCGCATCGAGACCGGCCGTGAAATAGCTGTCGGATTTTTTTATGTCTCCAAACACCCGCTGGAGCACTCCGAGATTGAAAAGAGCCGCAGCTTCGCCCTCGTGATCAGACGCTTTTCTGGCCGCCCGCAACGCTTTCTCATAAAGTTTGCAGGCGCCTTCATTGTCGTCTGCGGCCGCCGTGACATTAGCTTCGAGTATCGTGAGCGCGATCTTGTTGGCCGGCACTTTATCGGGATCCTTGACCTTTTTAAGAAGTGGAAGCGCCCTGTCATACTCCATGTTTTCAAACGCCTTCATCAGCGACTGGAAAGCTTCCCGCGACTTGGGATCGCCAATCTCCGGCAGATCGCCGATATAATTGACGAGCCGGATGTTTCTAACTTGCAAAAATTCTGATGACATTCATTACTCCTGTTGATTGACGGCGCGGTACATACCGCTGCCGAATGATTTTCAATGTATCTGGGGACCGCGGTTTTCACCCCCCGATTTTACAGCATTTCACGCGCGGCGTCGCGCAGCCGCACAAATGTCTCCTCGATGTGTTCGTTGATGACTTTCGTGTCGGCGAGCACCGGCATAAAATTGCAGTCGCCATCCCATCGCGGCACTATGTGCAAGTGAATGTGCTCAGCTATACCCGCCCCAGCAGTTTTGCCAAGATTGATGCCGAGATTGAATCCGTCAGGCCGCATCGTCCTCTTGAATACCGGCATCATCCTTTTGGCAAGCGACATCATTTCGCCGCTTTCGCTCTCGGTGAGCTCCTCGAAAATGCCCACATGACGGTTGGGCACGACCATGACATGACCGCCGTTGTAGGGGTAGAGATTCATCATGACATAACACTCTCCGCCCCTGTATACGACAAGATTGTCGTCATCGAGATCCGATGCCGCATGATGGCACAGCACGCAGCCGTTGTGTTCGCGGAGGTCTATTTCCGGGCCATTGCCAAGTATATACTGTATGCGCCAGGGCGCCCAAATTTTTTCAGTCATCACCTTATCCCTAAATATTTAGTTGGGACAGCCAACGCTGTCGTCCGGGAAAATCTTCCCGGGATTGAGAATACCTTTAGGGTCGAACGCATATTTTATCGCTCGCATCAGCGCGATCTCCGCCGGCCCGATGGCTGCCGTCAGATATTTACGTTGAGTATAGCCGATGCCATGTTCGCCCGAAACCATGCCGCCAAGTTCCGCGACTGCGCGGTGCATCTGCATGAGCGCATCCGGAAGCTCATCGCGCCATGCCTCGTCAGTCATATCCCCCTTGACGACATTGGCGTGGATATTACCATCGCCCGCATGACCATAGCAGATAGTCGTGAAATTGTGTTCACGCGAAATCTCCTTGAGCATCCTGATGAGATCAGGCAGCGCGGAGCGCGGAGCGACTGTATCCTGCTCCTTGTAGACAGAGAATTTTTTGACCGCCTCGCCGATCGAGCGCCGGATATCCCAAAGCTCCGTTTGCTTCGCGCCCGCCGCCGCGACAAGCACATCGAGCGCTCCGCCGTCGAGGAGTATCTCGCCTGCCTTTTCGACTTCGCGATCAATGATCGCGGGATCGTTGCCGTCGAGTTCGATCAGCAGCAACGCTTCGGCGGGTGGTGTCGGGAACGATTTTTCAAGCATGACCTCCGCGCGGCGGACAGCCTCGCGCTCCATAAATTCCGCGCCGCTGGGAATGATACGATTCAAAAAAATCGCATTGAGCGCACGCACAGCAGCATCATGCGAATCGAACGGGGCAAGCAACGTGCGATGAAAAAGCGGACGCGGAATAAGTTTCAGCGTGACTTCGGTAACAACCGCAAGCGTGCCTTCCGAGCCGGTGACAAGCTGCGCAAGGTTATAGCCTGTGGAATTTTTATAGAGTCTGCCGCCGTGAGAAATTGGCGTACCGTCCGCCAGCACGGCGCGCATGCCAATCACATAGTCACGCGTGACGCCATACTTGACGGCTCTGATACCGCCTGCGCATTCCGCGATGTTGCCGCCTATAGTGCACGAACCCTTACTCGCGGGATCGGGCGGATACATGAGATCGAGAGCCTCGGCGGCCTTGTGGAGTTCTTCAGTGACAACTCCCGGCTGCACGACAGCGACAAGATTGGCAGTGTCGATATCGATGATACGATTCATACGGTCAAGCGAAAGACAGACACCGCCATGCACACAAAGCGCACCGCCGCTGAGCCCCGTGCCACCGCCTCGGGGGGTGACCGGTATGGTACGTTCGTAGCATCGTTTCAAGATAAGACTAACCTGATCTTCGGTCAATGGCCTCACCACCACATCCGGCGAAAACCGCAGGTCTTCGGTTTCGTCATGCGTGTATGGCTCGATATCACCACCGGGAGTGATGACCGCTCCATCCGTGATCTGCGAAAAGTATTCTATGTCCTGCGCATCAGGCCTGTTGTAAGTCATTTCCGAAGGTATTCCCATTGCATACTGCGATGTGTTACCGCAAATTCGAGCCGCTGCCTGGCAGCGCTTTTACAAATGACATCCGGTCGTGCGCGGTGTCAAAACCATACTTGAAAATAACTGAAAATTCATTCCCGAAAAACTGACAAATTGAATAATAGTATCCCGGAAAAGGGAAGGAGGTCGGAGAAGGCAAGGCGAACCCCGCCTGTTCGGGCGGGGCATTATGTTGAGAGAAAGATCGATTAAGTGGAAAGAATACCCCGCCGAGTCAGGCTGATCACGCCTTGCCTGATGCGGTAGCCGCTTTGGCCGGAGGTATGTATAGGATTCTGCCGCACTGCTGGCAATAGACGATCTCGGTGGCGTAGTTGAGGCGTTGCTCGGTCGCGGTACTGATCTCGACAAAACAACCCTCGCATACATTGTCAGCCACAGTGGCGATGGCCACGCCGTTATTTTCACGCTGGAGCTGCTGGTACTTCGTAAGCAGTTTTTTATCTTCAAATGATTTGAAGCGCATTCTTTCCTTTTTTAGGACTTCGATTTTGGACTTGAGCTCTTCTTTGCGGACACCACGCTCTGCGTTGATCTTGTTGTATTCGGGCTCGATCTGGGCAAGTCTGTCGACAATTTCCTTGCGAGTGATTTCGATTCTGTCGATCTCGATCATTTTCTTGATGACTTCGTCGTCGGCAGATTTTATCTGACGGATGATTTCCTCGCGCTTTTTCTGGAAATCCATAAGTTCCTTTGGATTGGTAGTAGCACTGAAGAGTTTATCCTCTATGTCCTTGCGTTTTTCCGAAAGCAGAGCAGCGCCATCTTTCATCCTGGCGATATCCTGCTTGATGGGTGTCTGAAGATTTTCTATCTCATCACATTTCGCCTTGAGCCTTACATACTCTTTCTGGACAGGCGCCTGGACAGTGTCGAGACGCTTGGCTTCGCGCATATGTTCAATGATTTCACTGTCGATCATCTGCAACTCAAATAGAACTGCGAGTTTCTCCTGAATACCGGGCATAGGTGTTTCTCTCCCTCCGTCGGACGGACACCATCAAGCATCCGATCCATGACAATGAGATATAGTATAGTGTTTCCGGTTTTATATTTCAACATGTCAATCTTACCTTTTATATATATGGCCTGCCGCAGAAAAAGGTCCTTGTACCGCTCATTACTCCTGACAATCCTTTTCTGGCAAAGCCCCGAAGACACATTTTGAAAATGTTTGCTATAGTCCAACTATATCGCGCGTCAGTCTTCTAAATATCGAACATCGTACTTTTTGGTTGTACAATACAGAATTTTTTATATTTGATCTTGCGCCACTGCCCACACTGGTGATACCATAGTTTTATCGCGCCAAAAAAACTGCCGGAGCGCAAAAGACTTTTCATATGAGAGTGCAAACCATGGAAAAACTCAACATCGGCATCATAGGTGGCGGCCGCATCAGCGACATGCACGCCCCGGGGTACGCCCGCAGCAGCGACGCCCGCATATTCGCCGTCTGCGACGTGCGCCGCGAAACAGCCGAACGCCGCGCCGCCGAATGGGGCGCCGAACGCGCCTACTCCGATTACCACGAACTCCTCGCAGACCCCGACATCCACGCCGTCGAGATCATCGTGCCACACCACCTCCACCGCAATATTTGCGTCGACGCATGCCGCGCCGGCAAGCATGTCTCGGTACAGAAACCCATGGCTCTCTCTGTCTCCGAATGCAATGACATGATCAGCGCGGCGCGCGAAGCTGGCGTCAAACTCAAGGTCTTCGAAAATTTCGTTTTCTACCCCCCCTACGTCAAGGCAAAACAGCTCATCGACGACGGCGCCATCGGCGAACCCCTCAGCATCCGCATCAAGCTCGGCGGCGCAGGCAAAGGCGGCTGGAAAGTCCCCTTCAGCGCGTGGCTCTGGCGTCTCAACGAGGAAACCTGCGGCGGCGGCCCCAACATCTTCGACGACGGCTATCACAAATTTTCCATCGCCATCTACCTCCTCGGCGCCATTGAGCGTGTCAATGCCTGGATCGACCGCAGCTTCGGCATCATCGACGCACCCGCCATGGTGTCGTGGGACTACAAGGATCGCCGCCGCATCGGCTACATCGACTCGACAGCCTCTCCATTCATGACCTGCAAATCAAAATATTATTCCGTCGACGAACGCGTCGAAATCATCGGCACCGAGGGCGTCATACATGTCGCGCGCTGCACGTCCACTCTCCTTGACGAAGCTCCCCTGTTCCTCTATCGCAACGGCCGCACCGAATATTTCGAAGACGTCCGCAGCGACTGGCTCGACTCCTTCATCGACTCTACGCACCACTTCATAGCCGCCCTTCGCGACGACACAGACCCCATGCTCACAGGCGAACGCGGCCGCGAAGTCCTTCAATTCGCACTCGCCGCACTCCGAAGCGCCGAATCCGGCCACACCGTCCGCCCGGACGACATCACCGAATAACTGGAGTCCCAAAATGTCAAAAATCGTCCCCGGCACATCCGAAGAGTCAAAAGCCGCCGCCCTCACAACAATGTTCTTCTCTGTCGGCAAAATCATCGGCAAACTCAGTGACGATGGCCTCCTGCGCCTCGTTTCGGCCATCCGCTCCACCGTCAAGGACCCCGGCACACGCGACGCGCTCGACCAGATCGTCGACGCCATCCGCATGGGCCCCCCCAACACCACCCTCATCCGCAAGCTCATCTCTGACTCGAAATATGTCGAAATCCACGACCTAATGATGAACACTTTTTTCTTTAAAGAAATCGACATCGAAGAACTGTAAGGCCAATCATACAAAGCATTTGGAGGAGGCGCGGGTGAACCTTTTTTCGATAAAAAGTTCATCCGCAAAAATCGAAATGACAAACATCACCATAATCGGCGGCAACGAAAAAGAATCATGGCAATACGTGAAAGCCATCACGCTCGCGGGCAACGGGCTCGGCATTGGCGGCTTCGCCGGCCCTGCCGCGTCACTCCGCGCCGGCCGCTGGGGCGGCCGTGCCTTCGCATCACCAGCCGAAGCCATCGCCGACCCGGCCACCAATGCCGTCGTCATCCTCGACCCGCCCGACACCCGCGAATCTCTCATCCAGTCCGCTCTCTCCGCTGGCAAACACGTCATCGTCAACCCGCCCTTCGCCACCACCGCCGACTCAGCGGCACGCCTCGCCGCTCTTTCATCATCACGCGCGCTGCTCCTCTGCTGCGAAGACCGCTTGTTTTATCCGCCATTCATCAAGGCTGCATCCATTGTTAAAAAGAAAATCATCGGCCGCGTCAATTTCATCCGCATGCGATCACTCATCGCCGGCCACGGCGGATGGGACACATATCTCACCCCAGACTTCACCGCCCTCGAAGACGAAGTCCCCATCGACATCGCAGCCACATTCCGCCGCGAAGCATACGAAAAACTCGCCGCCGCCATCGCCGTCCTCGGTCCTGTCAGAGAAATCTATTACAACGGCGCCGCAGATGGTCCCGCGCCTGCCGTCGGCATGCTCTCATGGAAACACCAGGCCCATATCACCTATGGCGTCGTCGACATCACGATCGCACCCGACATGGCCATCCGCTCCGCCTATGACCCACGCGATGACAACATGGAATTTTCCGGTTCCGCTGGCATCATCTGGCTCACGCGCAATATGTCGCAAATCCGCCTCGAATCCACCCTCAAGGTCTATCGCGGCGAAAACCTGTTCTCCTACGGCCACCTCGACGATGACTGGCTCTCTGGCAAACGAGACTTCCTGCGCAATTTCGCCGACTGCGCCACCAAAGGCGCCGCCCCTCTTTACCCTGCCTCTTTCTCCGCCTCCGTCGCCACCACGGCTACAGCGGCATTCGCCTCTCACGGCTCCGGGCGCCGGGCTGTCTGACAGAATTTCGTTTACTATATCAGATGGCGCAGACCCGGATTCGCAAACAGAACTTGAGAATCATCTGATTTTCCGTACGCTCCGGCAGAGCTTTCCCCTTTTCAAAACCGTGCAGAGGCTGCGGTCTTGTCCATCACTGTGAGACCATGCGGTCATGTTGAAAGCCATGCCACAAGACAATGGGTTGCACCTGTGGCGTGATAATGTTTGAGGGCAAAGCCGCACATGCAGGAATCATATTTCCCCGATACATATAGTAACCAGATATCTCAGCCGTTTATACATTTTATCTCAAAGCCTGCGCCAAATCTGTAATCTCGCCGTTATGGATAACGACATAAGCATACAGCGCTTCGGCAATTTCTCTTTCCGAGTTTCTGAGTCTCTCGCCCAGCATCTCAAGCTTTTTCTTGAAATCACCCGTGATTTTCGCGGCAATGATTGCATCGGCATTACCATATCCGGCACCTACGACTTCGGGTGGCTCCATAGCGACTGCCTCCCGGACAATGGCCGCGACATCTTTGAGTCCGGCTTCCTCAAAATATCCGGGAGCGTTTTTCAGTTCGCCCCTGAAGTCGTTTCTAAACAGAAAGAGAAAACCATCGGAGCCGCCCCGTTTGGCCGTGCCCCACACAATTTTCAGCGTACGTTCCGCCTGACTGAGCCTGTCATTTTCACCAGTCAGCAAATTGGTGCTGATCGTCGGAGCCCTGAAAACCAGATAATCGAGAAAAGCGCTTTTCGCCTGGTCATATTCACAAGTGACGGCTGACTCTTCGATTGCCATGATGTGCATAAGCATGTCATTGCGGTAAGCATCCACGGTGATCGAAGTCAGCACTTCGTCCGAGTGGCAAAGCATAGTATCGGCATCAACGGTTTTTTTGGCCTTTTTGAGCATGGCCGCGCCACTGACCACCGAAGGATCGCTGGTGTCAAGTTCGCCAGCTGCCGAAACGAGGTCTTCGGTTTTTGCCTTTACGAGCAGTGCAAGTATATGGGGCTTGCTGTTTCGGCGCTCTTCGATCGTTACTATCTTTTTGCCATCCTCTGCGGCTGCTCCGGTGAAGGCGGTGGCAACATAGTGCGGGATCGATCCCCCGCCCGGCGCCTGGAGTTTTTCCTGTCTGAAATTGTACTTTCCGATTTCGCCTGTCGTGCCGGCAAGTGTGGCGACATTCGTGTTCCATTCGTTGAAATATCTGCTTTCGATATTTTCCGGAGCAAGCATCTGCAACGCGAATTTTGTCTGCTCATCAGTCCCGGTGAGTTTCTGTTTGCCGAGCGCCAGAGCTTCCTGTGCGTTTTCGACCCTGATGAGCTTGCCATCGTTGCCGATACGGAGCAGCGGAGAGAAAGCCCGCGTGACATCATTTATCGGATCCGAAGACCTGTCCTTCCCGGCAAGGGACGCCTGCACTTCGAGCGGCACCTTTCTGAGCAGCCACCCATCTGGAGTCTTTTTATATATGTTCAGGTACTTCGTGATCTGCTGCTGTTCCACGGATTCGAGCGGACTGTCGATCTCATCGAGAAAAACACTCTGAGTCTGCTTGTAATCAATAGTTTCGACAAAAACCGTCAAGTCGGGGGGATTGTACTTCAAGGTCACTGTCTCGGCCGCAGTCACACTTTGTGCAATTCCCGTTATGAGACATAGTATTGTCGTCGCGAAT
>CAZQSL010000012.1:0-46965 GCA_964595945.1 uncultured bacterium | reverse complement strand
CGTCGCCGAGCCATTCGTCGTTGATCCACTTCATGCCAGTCGTAGTGTACGCGAAGGGATCGGTTGCCGGAAGTTTCTTCGTTTCATTTATATATGTGCCGGTGCTGAGATGCCACCATGCGTCAGTCTCCCATACCTTGACGTAGGTAACGAAAAAAACGAGCGCCGCGAGCGCAATGAGCAGCAGACCGTTCGCATTGTTTTCAGTAGTATTATTATTCATATTCACACGGTTCGATTATCTCGCAAAAGTCACCGGCAGGCAAATGTGTCAGCGAACTGTACTTGCGCCGCCGGGGATTGCCTTGTCGACTATCCCGGGGTTTTCCCTGTTTGCAAGTTTAAGCATTTCAATGCCGTTGTATCGGTATCCTTTTGAGAAATACATACTTGCCATTGCCATGTATGCGAGTGCGCGCCGGCGGTTGTCGTCAAAGGAGGGCTGGGCAAGAGCAAGCCTGTAGTGGGTCATAGCGTAATCGTATTTGCTTTTGTGCATGTAGATGACGGCAATATTGTAGTGGGGCTCGGGCATCAGCGGCGCGTATTTGATCGCCTGGAGAAAGTAGTGTTCGGCCTTGTCGATATCACGCATCTGGCTTGCGGCGAGCCCGAGAGCAAAGTGTGACTTGGCGTGATGCGGGTCGATTTCGAGCGCCTTGTAGTATTCTGATACTGACTGGGAAAACAAAGAGTAGAAAAAGAACAGTTTGCCGCGTTCGTAGTGCTTGTCAGCGAGATTGTCTTCCGACTTGACTGCGTAAGCTAATCCCTGAATGGCGCACATAATGAGCATCCCTGCCGCAATCGTAAGTATTGGCGGGCGACTGGCATACAGCCGTTTGTTTGCCAGTATACTGATCAATGGGAGTGCCGCCGCTATGGGAAGCGCAAAAAGGAAGAATGCGTGTAACGGCAAGGATGCCTCGTTGAGAGGCGAGATGTACGTGTCGCGAAAAATACCGTTGGCCATCATTGGTATCGAGACTTCGAAAACGGGCAGGTCGGAGACTTCACAGGGTTGTGGCTCGGTAGCAGTGACTATGAACATCATGCAGAAAGCCGCTGCGGCTAGGCCTCCGTATAGAGATTTCGCAGATGGTGACCTGAGTGCGAAAGCGGCGAGGTAAACGAGATACGGGATCGCCGGTATGAGGTGTCTCGGACCTGGCGCCCAGCCGCCCATCGGCGTGAAATACGCAGCGTTGGCCGCGATCAGAGATAGTGCGGCAAGTGCGGCGGCTATCGCTTGCTGACGATGTGCCGGGGATTTCCATGCGATCATAAACCCGGGGACGGCAAAGGCCAGAAATGGTGATATAAAAAGCAGGCCCTTGCCCGGATGCAGCAGGATGGATAAGAGGTTGGGGAAGAATCCGTGGTGTGAAAAACCGGCTACTCCAGATTCGAATCCCTTGGAAAACATGGCCTCGCTTTCGTGCATGTATCCGAGGGTGAACCACTGACCGAAGCAGAGTTTGTTATACCACAGAAAAAGGGCTGCAATGATGAGCACTGGCGGGATGGCGCAGATGGCCGGTTTGAAAGAGCGGTGTCTGATGATGATAAATATCCATAAAATGACGGCATGGAGAGCGAGTGGGTACTCTGTCGTCACCATGAATGCGGTGAGTGCTGCGAGCAGCATTGCTGGTACGGTCTTTAAGGGGGTGCCAGACGTGGCAGCCATAAAGATGATGAATGAAAAAGCAGCTCCGGCTACATGCCCGTACAGCAGCGTAGAATATGGCAGTATCAACGTAGCGCCAAATGCTGATATGGCGAGGATTGAGGCTGCGGTGACCGACCGAGTGATCCGCAATGCAGTGGAAAAAATCAGAGCGGTAAGCAGTGCGGCCATAAGTGTGGAAGGGATGATTGTGCAAATCTGGCGAAGGGTCTGGTCTTCTGGTGAAAGCGGTACGAATAGTGAGTATAGCCATGCGGCTGGCAGAGCCATGAGTGCAGCGCCTGGGGCCTTGTCGGAATAATAATGACCGTTGGCTTTGGACTTGTCGAGTGTGTTGAAGTGGTATTTGTCGATGTTGATGGTCTTGTCGTGCAGCAGGGCGACGATGAAATCGACCCTTGTGTTGACATTTGCATTGGGGATGCGGGTAGTGAATAGCCCGCATGTGAGCAGCACGAAGATGATGATGCACAGTAGAGCGTTTCGGGCTGAGGGGGCGCGCAGTGTTGGGGGATATTCGTTCATCATGTGTCAGTCGTTAAGTTTCAGACGGCTGTTGAGTTTTCGTTCGAGTCTGATCCTGTCAAACTCGTAGATACGCTGCAGGAGCAGTTTCGCGCGCCGTTCGGTGGGATCGAGTTTCAGGACTGTTTCGCACTGCTGTATGGCTTTATTGCGCTGGTCGGTGTTGGTGTAGACCATTGCGAGCATCACTCTTGCGGAGACGTTGGTGGGTGATATTGCGATTCCTTTTTCGAGGTATTTCTGAGCTTCGTTCAACATGCCGAGATTGATGTAGGACATGCCGAGGTTGAGATATGGCTGCGGGTTGCCGGGGTTGAGTTTGCTTGCCTGTTTGAAGAAAACGATGGCTTTTTCATTCTGATTCTGATAGCCGCAGATGATGCCGAGGTTGGTGAAGGCGCGATACAATACGCCGTATCTGATGTCATGCAGATTGCCGGATGACGAGAGGAAAGCGGCTCTGACGAGGCTGTCGCCTGCTTCGTCATACCGTTTTTCATTCATGTAGGCGAGGCCGAGGTTGACAGCGGCGGTGGCAGAGGGAGGAGCGCATTCGCAGGCGTTTTCCCAGAAAACGACCGGGTCCGCCCACACGTCGTTTCTGTTTGAAGTCATGTATCCCGCGCCAACGGCAAGTGCCACGATCAGTACTGTCAGTATGCGTCCGTTGAGGAATTTCACCGGCCGGTCGTCCGCTATGAAACACTCGTGAGCCACGTATGAGGCGATGATAAAGATGCCGAGACATGGGATGTAGAGGTAGCGTTCGGCCATGACTACGCCGATGGGTATAATGTTGCTGACTGGCAGGAGAAAGAGCAGAAACCATGCCACGCCGATGGCGATCTGGCGTCTGATGGAGATGAACATCACGGCTCCGGCACCGCATGCGATGAGCAGGAAGAACGATCCCATGACAGCGCCGTCAGTGAATTTCGGGTGCTCCTTGAATACATAGTCGACACACTGGCGCAAAGGCCATACGACGAGATTCAGGTAGTGTGCGATCGCCTGTACCATCATGTAAAGTGTGTAGATTGGCTTTCCGCCGTGATAGATGTAGCTTTCTCCAGGGCCCTTGAGAGGCCCGAATCTTATGAAGAGGAAAAAAATGAGAGGCAGTGCGGCGATTAGTGCCGGCCCGAGCCATTTGACGCGTTCGCCTTTTTTGTTGCCGATGAACATGTCATAGATCACCATCACGCCGGGATAGACGACGGCTGTTTCCTTGGTGAAAAGGGCAAGGGTGAAAAAGAACATGGACCAGGCGAAATTGACTTTTTTACGCTTCTCTTCTTCCTTGTCGCGAAATCGCATGTGGAAGATGAATGCCGCGGCTATGAACAGAAGGCACAGCGGGTCTTCGCGGAAAGATACGCCGTTGAGGGCTTCCGTGTGGATGGGATGGAGAGCGAAGAGCAACGCAAATCCCACTCCGAGGCGCGAGTTGCCGACAAGTCGGGCGATGATTGCCATGACGAGCATGACGTTGACGAAGTGGATAATGATGTTGGTGAGGTGGTATATTTTGGGGTCGAGTCCGCTGATGGCGAAGTTGAGGAAAAATGAAAGGGTGGTAATGGGCCGGTAGCTGAGCTCATAGGTCTGTGAGAAATACTGCCGGTCGAAAACATGGATGATGTTGTGGGGATTGCGCAGGAAAACATTGTCGCTGATGAGAAATGTGTCGTCCCACAGGAACGGGTAATCGACTGTTTTCAGGTAGACGGCAACTACCGCGATGAAAAGGAAAAGTATCGCGGCAAGGCGGTGTGTGCGTGTGAAGTTTTCAGGTTTGTTTTCCTGCATGTCACTCCGTTTGGGCTGTCAACTGATAAACGATACCGGTCAGAGCCGGGTCGCCAGGGAATAGTACAAGTGCTTTTCGCGCAGTGTCGAGTGCGGCGTTTGTGTCTCCCTTTATCATCTGGGCGGCGGCAAGGCTGATGTATGACTGCCTGTTTTGCGGTGCAAGTTTAATTGCCTGTCTGAAGCATACAACAGCATCATTATAATTTTTTATGTTTATTTGTGCAATTCCGAGACGGAACCATGCGTCGGAGAGTCCCGGATCGAGGGCGATGGCTTCACGGAAAAAGGCAGCGCTCTGGGTGTGTGCTTTTGACATGGTGTAAGTTGTACCCGTGTAATACTTCATTAAAGCTTTTTCGCGTGTGGTCGGAGGCGACGGCAGCTGGGGGGCGAAAAAGAGCGCTCCGGTGATAATGACGGCTACCGCGGCGGCGTTGACGCACATCAGGGCGGGAAGTTTTTTTGTCTCTCTCGACATGGCGTACAATGCAAACACTGCGGCGGCGGCCGTTATGGTGGCGACTGACAGGTGGCGGTGGAGATTGCCGATGGTCAGAGCGTTGACGAGCGGGTAGCCTCGGGTCAGCAGCACGAGGGCAAAATCTTTAAGAGGGTTGGCGAAAATGTATGGCACATTGGGTTCGATCGCAGTTACCATCTGGAACATTACGATCGAATAGAGTGCCGCGCCCCCGATAATCCCCTTGTTGAATACCCCCGATTTTTCCCATGCCGCGCCGGCAGGCACTACCAGAAACGGGATAGAAGCCACGAGAAACCGTGGGCCGGGGGTCGAGCCGCCGAATGGTTCGTAATATGATGCGTTGATGAGAAAAACAGACAGAAAACCAAGCGCGCTGAGGATGGATGCGTAGCGGCCTTTGCTGTCTCGTCGCCACAGGATGACAAACCCGGGAAGAGCGGACAACAGCCACGGGTGCTGGATGAACAGGCCCTTCTGGGGGCCGAACAGCAGTCTGGCCGCCGCCATTGGATCGGGCAGAGTGACGCCACCGAGTCCGTGGCTCATGCTTTCCTTGAAGTATGGATGCACCTCGTAAGCGTAGCCGAGTTCGAACGGACTGCCGAAAGTCGCAGTGTTGTATGCCATCAGCATCATGGCAGGTAAAAATACGCCGAGGACAATGCCGCCCTTATGTTTGTATCCACGTCTGAAAAACATGGCGGCGAGCAGTATCGCCGCAGGTGCTCCGGCTGGATATTCGAACAATACGGCGGCTCCGCCCGCGAGACCGGCGAATATGCCGGTGTGGATGGCGATTTTCTCATTGTCATAGGTCATCATCACGAGCAGAAATACGGTTGCGAGACACAGCGCGCTCGGCTGATGTCCGAAAAAGAGTATCATAAACGGAAAAGCAAGCGATCCGGCGGCGTAGATTGAAGACATGGCGCCTCCGGCCCTGAGCCCCGCGCTTTTGAGTAGTGAGATCATCACCGGCAGCATCGCGGTACACAGCAGGGTGATAGAGAAAAGTCGCAGCAGGTATCGTGCGATCGGATTGTCAGGATGCCACGCGACCGACGGGAACAACTTGCTGAGCGCCATCAGCGGCGGTACGGCGAGGTACGAAAGACCGGGAGCCTTGTCGCAGTAGTAATGGCCGTCCTTGAAAGCCTTGTCGAGCGTATTGGCGTGGTATGCGTCGATCGAGGTTGTATGGTGGAAAACTATCGAAAAAGTCAGATCGAAACGTGTATTTTCATTGTCGAAAGATGCTGGCCGCATCGAATATGCGCAAAGGAGGAAAAGCGTGAGCATGGCGATGCCTGTGGCGCGCCGCCGCGCCGAAACTTTTTCCTGCATTTCTCTCATCTGTGCAATCTGCATGATTGCTTAAGTGTCCTCATCTGTCGTTTTTGATTGCTTGCGACGGCACGAAGACTAAACCGTCTTTTTGGAGCACGAGGCAGTATCCTTCAGGCATTGGTGTGGACATGATCGAGGGAGTCCGGAAGATGCGGCGTACAGTCGGGACCAGGACTGTCGAGTCACTTGGCAATATCGACATGTCGCGCGGGATAAATGAATGCTTGTTCATCGGGACATACAGGAAAAGCCTGCCCATGAAATCAATCGCGAATACATCGTTGGAGTAGGCAGTGGCGATTTCTGACACTGCGGCAGTGCTGTCGTAGGGGTCGACCATGAAAACGCGGTTTTGGCTGTCCGCGCATGGTACCTGAGGTGTGGTGGGCTGGCCGATGTCCTGTTTTCTGATGATGTCCGCATCGGGCAGATAGTAGAAAAATAGAGATCGCAGATTGTCGTTGATCGCCGCGTCGGCAACGATCGTGATCTTTTTGTCTTCGAGTCTGAAGTCGTTGAACATCGCCTGTAGCCGGGTGTTGTCCCACTTCAGAGAGGCAAGCAGGACAAATGAATGAATGGCCGTAACGAGCGTGATGAGCATGATGGTCAGGAGGAATGTGTCTTTTTTGAGGCGCCCGATCAGCAGTCCGGCGCCGATCGCGAAAAACGGAGAGGCTCCGAGAAGATAATAGCTGTGAACGTTTTTCATTATATAGAAAACCATGAAGGGAATGAACATCGCGAGAGCAGCGGCGGTCTTTTTATTATTGCCGAAAGGCGTCAGCAGCAGACCGGCGAGGCCCGCGAAGAACACTGGCGGTGACATGCCCCACATTGCTTCTCTGAAAATGTAAAACCAAGTTTTTACACTTGGCAAGTTGAATTCGAATGACTCATAGATGAACAGGACTTCGTGGAGACTCCTTTTCGCGAGCATGAATGCGAAGGGTAGTGGGATGAGGACTGCGGGAATGATGAACAGGAGTGTTTTTTTCAGATTGGCTGTATTTTGGCGGGGGAGGAATGGTTCGGCCATGAGTATGCCTGGCAGTAGCAGGACGGCGGTGTTTTTCGTGAATATGGCGAGTCCCCACAGGATGCCTGCGCCGGCAAATGCGATGGGAGTGCCTTTGCCGGGATTGAGACGCGCTCTGAGATACAGGCATGCTGCAGCAAGGGTGAGTGCCACGCTTGTCATGTCGGGCTGTGCCTGACGTCCGAGCAGGACGGAGATGGGCATGAATGAAAAAACAAGAGCTGCTCCGATGCCAGCGGAGCTGTTCGCAAGCATAGTGGTTATGATGTATACGAAAAGAATTGCCGCAATACCGAACACTACAGTGACTCCACGCGCGGCGGCTTCGTTGTAGCCGAAAATCTTCATGGAAAAATATGCGAGATAGGGATAGACGGGCCGGATTTTATAGTCGATCATGCCCGGCGCGACCGTTGGGGCTGAAAGCGGAGCGTGCTGGAAGTTGCGGGCAGTCGATGCGTACCATCCTTCGTTGAAGGCATGGAATCCATCGAATGGATCGCCAATGCGGTAGCATCGCAGGATGATTGCGAGGAGGACAACTACAAACAAGAGTATTCCGGTGCTGTCGCGTGGCACTTTTTTCTGCATTATTGGCCCTGTTTCCGACTGCTTTTTACGGCGTTTTCGCGCTCTATTTTCAGTTGGCGCAGGAGCATGTAGGGGAGTTGGTCATTTGTCGTGTCGAGGTCGATACTTTGTTTGAACATCTTTTCGGCTTTGTCGTATTCCTGTTTTCTCATGTAAATCTGTCCGAGTGCGGCGACATAGATATATGAGTAAGGCTCTTTCGCTACGGCTTTTTCCATCCATGACTGAGCGGCAGGCAGGTCATTTCCCGATACATTGTATTTCATGATATACTGCGCGCCTATATAGTATATCAGTGTGCGGTGTGGATTGCTGGCGATGGCGTACTTGATGTGCATGAGGCCAGGCTCGTACTGGCCGGCTTCGCCGAATATGCGCGCGAGGTGCAGGTGGGCTTCGGGATAGGCGGGATTCATATCGGTTGACATCTGGAAGGCGCGTGCTGCCCATCGCATTTTGCCAACGCCTTCGTAGGCGAGTCCGAGGTTATAATAATATTTGTATTTGTCGTATTCGGTTTTGCACTCCGGTACTTTGCGATAGTATTCCAGAGCTTTCTCGGGCTGCTTGTTTTTGAGGTATACATTGCCGAGGTTCATCCATCCTTCAGCGCTTGAGGGTGCGCAGCGGATGGTCGCTGTCCAGTATTTTTCGTCACTTGCCCATACGGAGAACCGCATGAGTGTGAGGATGCACAACACAACGGCAAATGCAGCGACGGGAGCCTGGCGCGGAGTCAGTTTCAACTCGCGGTTGCGGGCGATCCACGCGGCCATGACGGACAGCGCGAATGACGGTATATAGAGATATCGCTCGGCCATCGTTTCGCCGAAAGGATAGATATTGGCGACAGGCAGCAGAGCGATGATGAAAAAAACAATGGCAAACGATATCAGTGGTATTCTCTTTTTGAGGAAAAGCGCCGCCGCGATGACGGCCGGCACGGCGGCGGCCGTGGCGAGCGACAGTACACTGAACAAGTCGGTTGGCTGCGGCGTATAGTAATCAGAGCAAAGTTTGACTGGATATATGAGTAGCTTCAGGTATTTCAGAAAGACCTGGGACATCATCAGATAAGTACCATAAGCAGTGTCGGCAGGCCAGTTTGCAGCGCCTGTCTTGTTGGGCAGCACGACGAACATTATCAGCGGATATATGAGGACAATGAGGAAATACGGCAGGTAATTCCTAAAATTGCGTTTGATGTTTTGCAGGATCGATGCGTTGTTGACGTTGAGAAGCAAATCGTGCGCAACTATAACAACAGGAAGCACGGCAGCCATTTCCTTGGACAGAGTCGCAAGTATAAATGACAGATACGAGAACCACCTTGCTGACTTTCTCGGGCTGACGTATAGCGCGTAAGCAGCGAAGAAAAACAGTCCGCAGAGTAGTTCCTCGCGGTTGGACGCAAGGATTACAGCCTCTGTCTTGACTGGATGCAGGGCGAAAATAAACGCGCCGATGAATGCCGCTACCGGTCCGACCCCAAGCATATAAAGCAGCCAGCACACCATGACTGCCGTCAGCGCGTGCAGGCAGGTGTTGACAGCGTGGTATCCGGCAGGAACATTGCCCCACAGTACTTTGTCAAAAAAGAAGGTGAGAGTGACGACAGGTCTGTAGGTGCGTTCCCCGAACAGTGCGAAATACTCGCGTGTAAACACCTTTTTCACATTGTCGAGATTCTCATAAACACCGGGGCGCAGTATGACTTCGTTGTCGTCATAGAGAAATGGAGCCTTGAGCGATGGCAGATACAGCACAATAGTCGCGAGAAAGAGTACTGCGCAGAGCCATGTCATGAGAATTTTCTTTTTGTCGGTTTCAGTCCGAATATAATAGCCGAATGGGTCTTGCTTCATTTCACATCCCGTTTGTTGCGGAATTCCGCATATCAAATCATTTTATGACTGGCGGAGCGTCAAGTCAAACGGAGCGAGCTTTAAAGAGACAGCGGATATGGGAATCGCCGCTCTGCCGTGTATAATTACACTGCATTGAAATTGTGATGATGATAGGGGAATGTCATGTCAGAAGCTTTCAAATGGAATCCGGTCGATTACAGTAAAAATTCGTCGGCTCAGCTCACATGGGCCCTTGATCTCATTGGTAAGCTCGCGCTGAAGGGTGACGAGAGCATCATTGATATCGGTTGCGGGGACGGCAAAGTCACGGCTGAAATAGCGAAGCATGTGCCGTCAGGCTCGGTGCTTGGTATCGATTCGTCTGAAGTCATGGTCGGTTTTGCGCGTGAAAGTTTTTCTGCCGATGCTTTTCCCAACTTGTCCTTTCAGGTCATGGATGCCAGAGCGCTCAGCCTGCGCAGCACATTCGACGTGGTTTTTTCAAATGCAGCGCTGCACTGGATTGTCGATCATCGCGCGATTATCGAAGGCGTGGCGCAAATCATGAATCCAGGCGGCCGTCTGCTTTTCCAGATGGGTGGCAAGGGTAATGCTCAGGATATCATCGATGTGCTTGGCGACCTTGTCAAAACTGAGGAATGGGAAGTATTTTTCAGAGACATGGAAAATCCCTATGGATTTTACGGCCCTGATGAATACCTCCCCTGGCTCGAAGCTGCTGGTCTCACGCCGGTACGAGTGCAGATCATCGAAAAAGACATGAAACAAAATGGCCGCGCGGGATTGCTCGGGTGGATGCGCACTACGTGGCTGCCTTTTATCCAGCGTGTGCCCGAAGATATGAAAGAACAATTCCTTAACTCCGTGATTGACGAATACATCGTTCGGTTCCCGCTCGATGCCGATGGCAATCCCCATGTGGCTATGGTGAGACTCGAAGTGGAAGCAGTAAAGCAATAATGTTAAACATCACTTCCGTCAGATTTGAAGGGCTGCCGCCATACGTCATGGCGTTGCTGGTATTGCTTGCCGCCGCCTCGCTCGTGCGTTATGCGAACTATCTGCGCAGGGTGCGGTATGTCCCTGCGCCGCTGCCGCTTGTCTTGAGAGCTTTTGTGCTTTTAGTGACTGTAGTACTCATAGCCGGCCCTGCGGTCTACTACCGCGCTCATGTAGCCGCGCCGCGCCGCATCGCGTTCGCGCTCGACTCATCAGCGAGCATGGCGGTCAGGGATGGTGGCAAAAATGTCCGTTTCGTCCGTGCGACAGAATTAATGAAAATGCTCACCAACAGTGGGATTGATGGCGATAAGTACTATTTTTCATCCAAAGTCTCCCGCAACTCGCAAGGTCCGTTCGGCAGACGGACAGACTTCGAAAGAGCATTGGCAACTCCCGGCGGCCAGCCGGCATCTCGTTTTACGGATATCGTATTGCTCTCGGACGGACGTTCGACCGAGCCCGGACAGATGCTTGCCGATCCCGGGGTCCGAGTCCATGCAGTAGCGTTTGGCCCTGAGAGAGAGATGTTCAACTCGGGCATTTCAGCAATCGAAGCGCCGGACTTCTCGTTTGTCGGCGGCAGGACACAAGTGGCGGCAGACTACTATTACGAGGCTGCAGGCAGGCGTGACAAGCTAACAATAGCATTGTACGAAAACGGACGCCGGATAGCTGAAAAAAATGTGACTGTCACAGCGGGTGAAGGCCGTGGCCGTGTAGCTTTCGATTTCACGCCCTCGTCGAGAGGGCGCACGGTGATAGAGGTCAGAACCGGGGCGAAATCACACGAAATCACTAACGATGACAATTCTCGATATGCCTTTGTCGAAGTGGCCGCATCAGAAAAAACAATTCTATACGTCGATGCACCGGGGTGGGACGCAAGGTTTTTGGGAGCGTTTCTATCTGGCATGGAGAAGATCAGAACCGACATGATCCTGATTGGTCCGGGCGGAGAAGTAATGAAGGGCGGCGACAGGAAACGGCTGCTTTCGGGCAACGACGCCTTGCTTTCTGGCTATCGAGTTGTGATAGTCGGCAATGTGGCGGACAATCTCGGGCGGGGATTTATTGCTTCGCTCGAACGCTATGTGCAGAATGGCGGACGGCTGATCATCACTGGAGGCGATCGCTCGATCCTTGCCGGAGCAAGCTCTTTCCTCGCTGGCGGCACGGTCGATGGCAAGGGTGTGGACGGCAATGAAAAGGGATTTGACATCAAGCCCACATTAGCCGGGCTGGCGAGTACGGTTGTCAGATTCAGTCCTGATCAGGATGCCAACAAAGAGGCATGGCAGTATCTGCCTCTCGTGCAGGTATATAACAGAGTCAGGCTCAGGGGGCCGGCTACAGTCATGGCCGAGCATCCATATTCGGACTGTGGCGGGCGGCGCTGTCCGATGATCTATACTCATCCCGCAGGCGACGGCGATGTGGCGGTGTTCGCTTTTTCTGGTTTGTGGCGATGGCGTTTTCGCGAACGCGACGCTGATTTGTTCAATGTAATGATGAGTGGCCTCCTGGACCATTTTCTCAAGGCAGCAGTCAGAGACCGGACGGAGCTGTCGGTCAAAAAATCCGACGTGACTGCCGGTGATACCCAGATCGTATACATGAGGGTACCGGATGGCAGTAACCCTCCGGCGATCATCATATCTGACAGACACGGCGATGTAGTGGCGCGGATCAAGCCGAAGTGTTACGCGGGTGGTTTGTGCGAAGCGGGATACCGCGCAGCTACGCCTGGGTTGTTCACGGCTTCAGTTTCCGGCATGGCAAAAACCGTCATGCCTGTGAGCTTTTCAGTGAGCGTGGCGGCTCGCGAGTATGCGCGGCTTGCGCCTGACAATGATTTTCTCAAAAATATCTCGAATTCTACGGACGGTGTTTTTTTTACCGAAAAAAATGGCGGTCATCTCGCAGATATTCTGACTGCAAAGACTGCGATGGTTGCTGTCGAAAAACGCTTTGCGCCGTGGACGTCGCCGCTCGTGATAGCCATGCTTTTTGCGGCGCTACTCGCCGAATGGATTATGCGAAGGCGCGGAGGACTTGTGTGAGCGATTGCCTGAAAAAAATGGTAATGAAAAAAAACAGGCTGTTGCCGATAGCTGTCGCATGTGTCATGACCGTATGTCTCGCACTGCCAGCCCCGGCACAGAAATCCGGGCGGGCAAGCGTCGATAGACAGCCCAAAACCCAGCAGGGCAAAACTGGCGATCTATTTGTGATCCCGCAGATCAGATATGGCGGTGGCGGTGACTGGTACGAAGACCGCACGTCAATGGTAAGACTACAGGAACGCGCGGCTGCGGAATTCGGCATGAAAGCAGGCAAGGAGCGAAAAATCATACGCCTCACCGATGACGACCTGTTTTCCTACCCAATGCTTTTTATCACCGGGCACGGCAATATTGCATTCACCGACGAAGAGTGCGTGCGGCTGCGCAAGTATCTTGAAAATGGAGGATTCCTGTGGGCGAGCGATGATTACGGCATGGATGTATCACTGCGTCGCGAGATGAAAAAAGTCCTGCCAGGACGCGAATTTTCAGAGGTTCCGTTCGGTGAGAAAATATACAATATGCCGAACCGGTTCCCGGACGGTCTCCCGAAAATCCATGAACACGCGGGCGGGCCACCGCATGGATATGCCATTTACATCGACGGCAGGATCGCGGTTTTTTATGATTTCAATACCGACATAGGCGATGGCCTTGAGGCTCCAGCCATTCACAAAGACCCGCCGGAAAAACGTGAATCCGCCTTTAAAATGGCTTTGAATATTGTCTTTTATGCGCTCTCCAACTAAACTATCTTCTGCCCTCCTACAATCTTATTAATCAGTGGGGGCGTGCCGTCTGCCGCCTGATCCGGTGCCGCGCTGTTACTCTGGCGATTGTAATAGGCAAATTTGCCCCGCCGGTGGTACAATTCAAAACTAACCGTTGCACGGGCAACGAAAGACAACGGAGGTTGTTGATGAAAGCACTCATTACGGGCATTACCGGATTCGCCGGCAGCCATCTCGCCGAATATCTTCTCGCTTTGGGCAATTACGAAGTTATTGGCACATGGCGTCACAGAAGCCCGATGGAAAATCTCACTCGCGAAGTCCAGTCGTCCGTGACGCTTGTCGAATGCGAACTGCGCGACACGGTCGCTGTCGAGAACACAATTCGTGACATAAGACCCGACTATGTGTTCCACCTCGCGGCGCAAAGTTTCGTGCCGACTTCATGGGTATCGCCGATCGATACGATACAGAACAATATTATCAGTCAACTCAACATATTCGAGGCAGTCCGAAGCCTGGGACTCGAAACGGTCATACAACTCGCGTGTTCGAGCGAGGAATACGGACATGTAAACCCTGAGGAAGTGCCGATCACCGAAGACAATCCGCTTCGACCGCTCAGTCCCTATGCCGTGAGCAAGGTAGCTCAGGACCTCATGGGATATCAGTACAACAAGAGTTATGGACTGCGCACGATCCGCACTCGCGCGTTCAATCACACCGGCCCCCGGCGCGGCGAAGTATTCGTCACGTCCAATTTCGCCCAACAGGTCGCTCGTATCGAAAAAGGACTTCAGGCTCCCGTACTGCGTGTCGGCAATCTCGACGCGAAACGCGATTTTACGGATGTCCGCGACACCGTGCGCGCCTATGTCGCCCTTTCTCTCAAGGGCGAGCCGGGCGAAGTCTACAATATTGCCACCAATTCATCAATTCCCATACGCGGCATGCTCGACATGCTGATTTCCATGTCAAAGTCCGAAATCACAGTCGAGACAGACCCAGCGAGATTGCGTCCTTCAGACGTCCCGATCCTTCAGGGCGACTATTCGCGCCTTGCTGCCGCGACTGGCTGGACCCCTGAAGTGCCGTTTGAAAAAACAATGAGCGACCTGCTTAATTACTGGAGAGAAAGAGTTTGACTGACGCAAAGAAATTAGTGGAAATATATGATACTACCCTTCGCGACGGGGGGCAGGGCAAAGGCATCAGTTTTTCGATCGAAGACAAGCTGCGCATCACTACCGAACTCGATGCGCTTGGAGTCCACTATGTCGAAGGCGGCTGGCCCAATTCCAATCGCACCGACAAGGAATATTTCGAGCGCGTCCGCAATCTCGATCTGAAAAATGTCAAGATCGCGGCATTCGGCAGCACCTGCAAAAAAAACACTACATGCTCGAAAGACGCAACTATCCAGGCTCTTGTGGCATCTGAGGCCGAAGTAGTCACGATGTTCGGCAAAAGCTCGGCTCTGCATGCAAAGCATGTCCTTAAAATACCCCTCAAGGACAATCTCGCACTTATCGCCGACTCAGTCCGTTATCTAAAAAAGAAGGGCCGTTTCGTTATTTTCGATGCTGAACATTTTTATGATGGATTCATCGAAAATCCGAAATATTCGCTCGAAGCAGTCACCGCCGCCGCCGAAGCCGGAGCAGACCGCATTGTGCTCTGTGACACCAATGGGGGCGTGATCCCTTCGCGCATATTCGATATCACCGCAGCAGTCGTCATGGCAGTTGGCATGCCAGTCGGCATACATGCACACAATGACTCAGACCTCGCAGTCGCCAATTCCCTCGCCGCTGTCGAGGCGGGAGCGACCCATGTGCATGGCACCATCAACGGGTTTGGCGAACGCACCGGCAATGCCAATCTCTGCTCGGTCATCCCCAACCTCATGCTCAAGATGGAGTGTGAGTGTATTCCCGCAGACAGGCTGAAGTCACTGACCGACACGGCGCATGTCGTCAGCGAACTCGCTAACGTACCAGTTCAGCACAACATGCCATACATCGGCTCGGGCGCATTCGCACACAAGGCCGGCACTCACATGGATGCCATGCTCAAGCTCCCGCGCGCCTACGAACACATCGACCCGTCGGCAGTCGGAAACAAAACCAACGTCATCGTCTCCGACCAGTCAGGCCGCGCCAATGTCATCTCGCGCGCGCGAAACCTCGGCATAGATATTTCCTCCGATCCCGACACGGTCAAAAACATACTCGCCGAGCTCAAGGCCCTCGAATATCTTGGCTATCAATTCGAAGGCGCAGAGGGTTCGTTTGAACTCCTCGTACGAAAATACACTGGCGCATATCATAGCTGTTTTAACCTTTTGGGGTTCAGGGTTGTCATAGATAAAAGGAAAGATTCTACAGTCATCTCCGAAGCTACGGTGAAAGTACGTGTGGCGGGCATCGAAGAATTGACGGTGGGAGAAGGTGACGGGCCCGTAAATGCCCTTGACAACGCGCTCCGAAAAGCACTCACGAGCTTCTATCCAGGGCTGTCGGAAATGAGGCTCGCGGACTTCAAGGTCCGTGTGCTCGACGGTCGCGACGGCACCGGCGCTACCGTGCGCGTGCTCATCACATCACGCGACAAAAAGCATACATGGGGCACGGTCGGCGTTTCCTCAAACCTCATCGAGGCAAGCTGGAAGGCACTCGTCGACAGCATCGAATACAAACTCATCAAAGACGGCGCACAGCCAATAAATGGCAACGGCGCTAACCGACAGGGGTTAAAATGAAAAACATTCTCATCACAGGCGGCAGCGGTGTAATCGGATCGAACCTCGCCGATGCACTGCTCGCGAAAGGCTATGGTGTCACCGTCATCGACAATCTTGTCACAGGCAAAATCAAAAATGTCGAACATAATCTCTCGAATCCAAATTTTCGCATAATCAATGATACCATCATGAATACCCGCCTGATGGAAAAACTCATCACCGAATGTCACACTGTCTATCACCTCGCGGCGATCGTCGGCGTCAAATATATATGCGACGACCCGCTCGAAGGCATGACTGTCAACGTCAAGGGCACTCAGATCGTGCTCGATCTCGCCTTCAAATACTGGAAACGCGTCGTGTTCGCTTCGACATCGGAAGTGTACGGGAAAAATCCCGCTGTACCCTTCGAAGAAGACGCTGACCGCGTGCTCGGCTCCACCACCGTTGACCGCTGGTCATATTCAGTCTCGAAGGCACTCGACGAACACTTTTGCGTTGCCTATTCCCGCAAGGGCCTTCCAGTCTCGATCGTGCGCTACTTCAATGCATACGGGCCGCGTATCGACAGCCGTGGATATGGCAGCGTCGTAGCGAAATTCATATCTCAGGCAATGCGAAACGAGCCCATCACTATCCACGGCGACGGCGCTCAGACCCGCTGCTTCACTTACATCGACGATACTGTGGCCGGCACTATCGCCGCCGGAGAAAAACTGGAAGCGCTCGGCGAAGCATTCAACATCGGCAACAATCACGAGACTTCGATCCTCGAACTCGCGCAACTCATCGTGACCCTGACTGGATCGAAATCGAAAATAATCAATGTCAAATATGAGGACGTCTACGGTGATTTCTATGAAGACACCCGCAGACGGGTGCCATCCAATGAAAAAGCTGCGCGCCTGCTTGGCTTCAGACCGCAAATCCAACTCACAGAAGGGCTGAAAAAAACCATTGACTGGGCAAAAGAGAACTACTAATTACGAGGAACTCCTCAGCGCGATACAAAACAAATCCGCGAAAATCGCCGTACTCGGTCTCGGCTACGTAGGACTGCCGCTCGCTCTCGAATTCGCACGAGCCGGACTCAGCGTCACGGGTGTCGATCCGGATAGAAAGAAATCGGAAAGCATCCTGAAGTCAAAAAGCTATATTTCCGATATTTCCGACGCTGACCTCAAGCCCGTTGTTTCACAGGGCTACTTATCGGCGACCGATGATTTTACAGTGCTCGCAGATGTCGATGTGATCTTCATCTGTGTGCCAACCCCATTTTCCCGCTGCAAGGAACCCGATGTGTCCTATATCATCCGCGCTGCTGATGAAATCTATAAAAACATGAAAAAACGCCAGCTCATCATCCTTGAGTCCACGACATATCCGGGCACTACGGAAGAGGTGCTGCTGCCAATCATAGAATCCAATGGATTCAAGGCCGGCATAGATTTCTTCGTCGTTTTCTCCCCGGAACGAGTCGATCCTGGCAATACGCGCTTTTCGATCAAGAATACGCCCAAAGTCATTGGCGGTATCGACGAAAACAGCACGATGCTCGCTCGCGAGCTTTACTCGCTTGTTATCTCCCACAATCTTGTCATCCCGGTTTCCAACCCAAAAATTGCCGAGATGACCAAGCTGCTCGAAAACATATATCGCAGTGTCAACATCGCACTGATCAACGAACTCACGTTTCTCTGTGACCGCATGGACATCGACATCTGGGAAGTCATTGACGCGGCTTCGTCGAAGCCTTTCGGGTTCATGCCATTCTACCCAGGTCCCGGCGTAGGCGGACACTGTATCCCTGTCGATCCGTATTATCTATCGTGGAAAGCCCGCGAATTCGATTTTTACACGAAATTCATCGAACTTGCCGCCGAGATCAACCTCTCGATGCCACGCTACGTGGTTTCCAAAATCGGCGACGCGCTCAACGACATCGGCAAGAGCATCAAGGGCTCTCGCATCCTCGCGCTCGGAGTGGCATTCAAGCCCAATATCAACGACGCCCGCAATTCGCCAGCCGTCAAAGTCATCAAGGAACTCCTCCTCCGGGAAGCGAATATCGACTATAACGACCCCCATATTCCCGTCCTTGAAAAAGGACATGAATACATGGGGGAAGAAAGTAATTTCAACCTTCTCAAATCAGTATCGCTCAATCCGCGTACACTCAAGGAATACGACTGCGTGGTGATCCTGGTCAATCATTCGGATTATGACATACCACAGATCGTCAAAAATGCAAAATTGATCGTGGATACGCGCAACGCCTGCAAGGGGTTGCACAAAAGCGGTGGAAAGATTATAAAAATCTGACATGCAAAACGTCGTGACCGGCTATCTGTTCTGGTTCGTCACAACGCTGATAGCGGGTGTGATATTCACTCCCGTGATGGGCAGGCTCGCAGTCGCTATCGGTCTGATCGACAAACCTTCAAAAAGAAAGTTTCATCTCACGACAATGCCGCTGATGGGCGGTGTCGCCGTATTTCTCGCATTTGCCGGCGCGCTCGTTGCAGGTGTCGTTGTTCTCAGCTTCGAGTCGACGCAGGTAAAGCAGTTGCTGTCAGTACTGATCGCCTCGACGTTTATGATGGTACTCGGTATCATCGACGATAAACGAAATATCGCTCCGAAAGTCAAACTCGCCGGTCAGACCATTGCTACCGTCATCATCTGTTCGTCAGACTTGAAAACCTTCATTACACCAATACCCGCGATTGACTATATCCTGACGCTTATCTGGATCGTCGGCATCATCAACTGCCTCAATCTGCTCGACAACATCGACGGGCTTGCAGGCGGGACTGCTGCGATCGTTTCCGTATTTTTCTTCATTGCGGCAGTTGTCACGGGTAACGTAGCACTCGCTTTTGCGGCGGTGATTTTCACTGCTGCCTGTCTGGGCTTCCTGTTTCACAACTTTCACCCAGCGTCAATTTTCTCAGGTGACGCGGGCAGCATGTTCATGGGCACGATCATCGCATCGTTTGGTCTCATGATCATGAAAGATGGCGACATGGTCACCCATCTGTCAGCGGGAGTCATGCTCGGGCTGCTGATTTTCGATACGGGGCTTGTATCGTTTTACCGAGTTCGCAATGGATACAGGATCACCGACGGCGGCAAGGATCATACTTCTCACCGGCTATGTTCTCTCGGCATGAGTATTCAGGGATCGGTCATCGCGCTTTTCTGCGCTTCAGTATTCTTCGGGTTGTGTGGTGTCGCCATGCTGCTGCTACCCCGTCCATATTCGTATGCCGTACCATGTGTGCTGCTCACTATCATGGTAGCCGCTGGCGTGTTTCTAAAAGATACTTACAACTATGACAATCACAATCCACGGAAATAACACTGTTGTGCATATCCGGTAAGGCATTTCTGACACTTGCATATTGAGGGAGAGCCACTATATGACGACAGAGAAGAATTATGCCATCGCCCGTGAAATCTATGCTGGATATGGTGTCGACGCATCGGCGGCGCTCGAAGCTATCGACTCGATAAGTCTGAGCCTGCATTGCTGGCAAGGAGACGATTGCGGTGGATTCGAGGGTGGTGGTGCGCCGGGCGGCGGCCTTGCCGTCACTGGCAACTATCCCGGGAAAGCAAACACTCCCGGGCAACTTCGCGCCGACATTGACAAGGCACTTTCGCTGATCCCCGGTACTCACAGGCTTAATCTCCATGCTTTCTATGCCGAGACACTCGGTGATGTCCCGCGTGATCAGCTATCTCCCGAGCACTTCGCCAACTGGCTTGAGTGGGCGAAGGAAAGGCGTGTCGGACTTGATTTCAACCCTACTTTTTTTGCCCATCAGATGGCTTCTTCGGGGTTTACACTCAGCAGCGCCGATCCCGATGTCAGGGCTTTCTGGATCAGACACGCAATCGCTTGCCGTAACATTGCCAGGAGCTTCGGCGAATCACTCGGGACTCCCTGTATCAATAATTTCTGGATACCTGACGGTTACAAAGACATTCCCTATGACCGTGCTTCACCGCGTGCCCGGCTGTCGGACTCACTCGATCAGATTTTTGAAGAGTCAATTGACGAATCATTGTGCCGGGACGCTCTCGAAAGCAAACTGTTCGGCATAGGGTCGGAGTGTTATGTCACGGGGTCGCACGAGTTTTACCTCGGATACGCCGCTCGTCACTCGAAAATGCTGTGTCTCGACACGGGACATTTTCATCCGACAGAAAGTATAGCGGACAAGATTTCGTCAACATTGATGTGGGTGCCGGGTATCCTGCTGCATATCAGCCGCGGAGTGCGATGGGACAGCGATCATGTTGCACTGTTCACCGATGATGTGAGATCGATAGCCGAGGAAATTGTCAGGGGAGACTGTCTCGAAAGAGTTAGGATCGGGCTCGACTATTTCGATGCGAGCATCAACCGGGTCGCCGCATGGGTCATCGGCGCGCGAAGTACACAGAAAGCCCTTCTCGCTGCATTGCTTGAGCCATCGGCGCTGCTCCGCGAATCTGAAGCCACCGGAGATTTCACAAAACGTCTTGTGCTCATCGAAGAATCTAAAAACCTGCCACTCGGAGCGGTATGGGATTACTATTGTCTCTCTCGCGGAGTGCCAGTCGGTGCGTCGTGGCTCGAAGATGTGATAGGATATGAATGCGATAATATCGCGAAGAGATGACGAAATGGAGACTGGCCGATGAATGGTAGAAACAAATTCAAGAATATTGTCGAGTGTGTTACAAGGACAGCCGGCGACATTTGGATGAAAGGTTGGGCCGAACGCAACGCCGGCAATATCAGCGTGCGTCTTCACCCTGATGAAACACCAGAAAAAATGTATCCTGGCGAGTGGAAACCTATCGGCATACAGGTCAAATCGCTCGCGGAAACGATGTTTCTCGTTACCGGCACTGGACAGTTTCTGCGCAATGTACCGCTCGCACCAAAAGATACACTCGGGGTTATCGAAGTGTGTTCTGACGGCTCGCAATACCGTGTGATATGGGGACTTCAGTCGGGTTGCGCACCGACGAGCGAACTGCCTTCCCATCTGCTCGCGCACGAGGTGCGCACAGGCGCGACCGGTGGTGTCGACAGAGTGATTGTCCATACTCACACTCCAAATCTGATCGCTCTCACTTACGCTCTCGACCTTGACACGAAATCGCTTACCCGTCTCTTGTGGGAAATGCACACGGAATGCCTTGTCGTTTTTCCCGATGGGTGCGGTCTTGTAAAATGGCTCATGCCGGGAAGTGCGGAACTCGCTTCGGCGACAGCCGAAATATTCAAGAAACGTTCGATTGCCGTATGGGAGCATCATGGTGCGATGGCTTCGGGGCCGGACCTCGATATGGCGTTCGGGCTCATAGATACTGCTGAAAAAACCGCTGGCATATATATCAAAGTCGCTTCGATGGGGCCAGTCAGAAACCGCCTTTCCACACAACGGCTGCGGGCGCTTTCCGTAGCGTTCGATCTCACTCCCGATGCGGTTATCCTCGGCGAAGATGAGTGACAGATCAGCGGCCCGGCTTTTGCACTGCTGTCTTCGTGTTTGATTATCCCCGGTGTTTGAAGTCGATCATTCCCAAGACAGAGGCAATGGCAATAACAGATTGCCGTGTTGTGTAATCACAATATTTACTAACTGTTGTATTGCCGGGCGGATATTGTAAGTTAATATCATGATCCGTTCGTTTCAAAAGGCCTCTTTCCCCCCGCGTTTACGTCCCAATTTGCAATTGCACACCCGGGTATTATTCTCCATTTGAGATTAATGTCATTTTCTAATATGTACAAATGTGATAACATGGTTTCCGAAAAACATGATTGGCTCTGGGCAGGTTTATATTGACTATATTTTTACCTAACTGGTTTGTTATTCGTTTCGACAATAGCCGTATGTTGATTATGCTGTGTTTTTTTGCATCCCTGATTGGCTGGCCGGCGCGGGGAGCTGAAATCTTCATCGACAGGGTTGGTACACGGCAGCTCAATTTTAGCAGTCTTACCGATGGATCGATGAATAATAGCAGAAATGATCCCGTCACCTATTTCAACTGGTATGTCGGATACTCGGATACAAGAAATCCCTTCAGATGGTCTCATCAGTGGCAGCCGACCGACGCGAGCGCCGGCTCTATTGCGCTCGATGCCAACGAGAGTTTCAGTTCTATCCTCGCGGCGGAACTTTTTCCCGTGTTGTGGGACATCGATTATCCTGTCAGCTATGAGTATGACATCCTGTACTGGGACTCAGTCCCATACGCTGGGGGCAACGGGACAGCTTTTTCGGCAGCTGCCAATCCCGCCGCAATCAATCTCGGGCGTCTGGAGGGTAACAACAACTACTGGGGCGCAAAGCGACTGGCACTCAATCCGGCACTGCTCGGGCCGGGACAGACTGAATACTTCTGGGTGCAGATCGATCAGGGACACAGTGGGTGGCTGTCGAGTATCGACTATGTCGATCTCTCGATAGTATTCAATCCGGGCATGCTCTCGGCAGAGAAAACGATGACGCATGTGTCAGGACACAATCCACCAAGGGTAGGCCACACGACGTGGTACAGAGTGAGACTGACGGTGAACAATCCCACTCATACCGCGACAGGCGGGCCGATGTATGATGTTGTCGTGAATGACGACTTCCCGGCAGGCAGCACGATCGTGACGCCCCCGGCTCTCGGGAGCGCCACACTGAGCGCGGCAGGGCATCTGTCTTGGAATGTCGGAATAGTGCAGGATGGCGCATTGGACACTCCCCCGGCGGCGGGCAGCAGCGCTTACGTCGACGTACTCGTACCCGTGACTCCGTCTATCGCGACGCTTGGGACTCCGTATATAGTCAATGATGGCGCCACTGTCACTGGCGGACAGACCCCGCTCGATCCAGGTGATGGCACCGGTACGATGTATCCGTTTGTATTTCACTCATCACCCGGCAATTCAAGTACTGTCACAACAGCTATTGAAACTACTCCGGCTGTAGCTCCTTCTTACAACGGCTCGCTGGCCTCTACTGTATCAATTTCTCCTGGACAGAGCATACTTGTCACGGTCAATGATAACGATCTCGATGCCAACAGCGCAGTTGTGGACACGTTCACGCTCGTGATTACCAATATTTCCACCGGTGAGACCGAAACGATTGTTATGACAGAAACCGGCACGTCGACCAAGATATTTACGGGAATGCTCGTCTCTCAGTATGGCGCTGCGGCAGGCGCCAGCAACAACGGTACGCTAAATGTCAAATCCGGCGACTCGGTCAGAACTACTTACAGCGAAACGGCAAACGCGTCTGGAGCGGCGGTCACTCACAATTCTCTCACGACTGTGACCGGTGGTGCAACTGGGGTGCTCACGGTCACTTCTTCGATCGTTCCCGGCGGCGTCGTGTCAGTAGCGCTCAGTGACTCTGATCTCAATGTCAATCCAGTCTCTGTCAACACTGTAAGCCTCGTGTTCAGAAATACACGCACCAACGAACTTGAAACGATCCTTTGCAGTGAGACTGGTGTCAACACGGGACTGTTCACCGCTACATTCGCATCGGTCTACAACGCTGTGGCAGGTGTCAATAACAACGCCTCCATGAACTGTGTGGCCGGCGACACCTTCACGACTTCCTATTCGGATGGCATGACAGCTACCGGAGGCACCGGCACGGTCAGCGCTTCAGTTTCAGTGCTTGGCGGAGCCAATGCTGTATTTGCAATGACGCCCGCCAGCATCTTTCCGGGTAATCCTCTGGCCATTTCGCTCACGGATGCTGACCTGAACACAAATTCCGGCGTCACTGAAACCCGAACGGTCACTGTAACAAATTCCAATACATCCGAAACCGAAGTGGTCACGCTAACGGAAACCGGGGTGAACACTGGAGTATTCACTGGCACCTTGCCGACTGTGTTCGGCCTTGCGGCAGGCGCATCCAGCGATGGGGCCCTGTCCGTGAGAGCAGGAGCGTCTGTCAGCACTATTTACGTCGATATGCTCAATGCAACCGGAGGCACTACCAGCTACAGTGCTTCGTCTGTTGTCACAGGAGGTACTACAGGCACGATCACATCGGCACCTTCGTCGATCGTTCCGGGCATGCCGATCGCGTTTACGCTCGCTGACCCGGACCTCAATACAAATTCAGTCATGGTAGAATCAAGAAGTTTGACTGCCGTCAATTCCACAACCGGCGAATCGGAACTGATCACACTTACCGAAACAGGTGTTGCCACCGGCATTTTTTTCGCAAGTGTCAATACTGTTTTCGGCACAAGTGCCGAGACTGCGAACAACGGGACATTCAATGTCCAGGCTGGCAATTCCGTCACGATCCAGTACAGCGACGCGATTACCATCACTGGCGGCACCGCCAGCATGTCCGCGGCGACAGTAGTCACGGGAGGAGCATCTGGCTCTTTCACGGCGAGTCCAACTCCGTTCACTCCCGGCACCCCGGTACTTTTCACTATTGTCGATGCTGACCTCAATACCAATCCCGCAAACATCGACACAAAAACAGTGGTGATACTGAATCCCGTAACAGGCGAGACTGCTCCGCTAACCCTCAGTGAGACCGCAGGCAACACGGGCGTTTTCACTGCCTATCTCTCGACACAATACGGGATGGTAGCAGGTGTGAACGGTGATTCAATTATAAATGTCAAGGCCGGAGACTCACTGACCTCTCAATACAACGATGCTCTCAATGCTGCCGGCGGGTCGGCCATCGTTACAGCCACGGCGTTGGTTACAGGCGGCAGCAACTCCACTCTCACGACGACGACAGCGTCGATGACTCCCGGGCAATCTATTTCTTTTACTGTTACTGATAGCGATCTCAATACTGATCACGCTGTAGTCAATTCCTTCCTGTCGAGTGTCGTCAACGTATCGACCGGAGAAACGGAATCGGTCACTTTTTCCGAGACGGGAGTCAATACCGGAGTTTTTTCGACAACCATACCGTCAGCGTTTTCGGCAGTCATTGGCCCTGTTGACGGAATCATACAGATCAAGGCCGGGCAGACTGTCCGTGTGACATATATTGACATGTTGAACTCCTCGGGAGGCACGACGACACACACTGTCGATGTCAATGTTATGGGTGGCGCTACGGCGGTGCTATCGGCGCTTCCGGTCTCGATCCTCCCGGGAGCCTCGATCGCGGTGTCATTGTCGGATGCCGATCTCAACACAAATTCGCTTGTGATGGAATCAAGGACCGTTACAGTCACGAATAGCCATACCGGCGAAACGGAATCGCTGAATCTTGTGGAAACCGGTGTAAACACGGGCATTTTTCAAGCAGTCCTCCCAACAGTGTATGGCACTGCCTCAGGTGTGTCTTCGGACGGAGTTATGACTGTCAGGGCGCTAACCGCCGTTGCATCGACATATTCCGATGCGCTCAGGGCAGACGGCAGTAGCGGCACCGTGTCATTCACGGTCAGCATCTCGGGCGGCTACAATGCTACTCTTACGGCTGGAGCAGCCGTGGCAGTGCCGGGCGCACCACTTGCCTTTACTCTCACCGATGCCGATCTCAATACCAATTCGACGGCTGTCGACAACAGGCTGCTCACAGCGCAGCATTCGGCGACAGGTGAAATCGAACAACTGCTTTTCACTGAAACCGGCTCTAACACTGGTGTCTTCACGGCCTCGATCAATACTGTGTTCGGCCTCGCCGCTGGGGCTTCCAACGATGGTAAATTCACCGTCAAGTCGACAGACATCATAACGTTGCAGTACACCGATTCGCCCAACTCTGACGGAGGTTCCACCATTTTGTCGGCGCAGACAGCCATCACAGGTGGCACGACGGCTTCCTTAACTGTTTCCCCAGTTTCGTTCACGCCTGGAGCGACGGTGACTTTCACACTTGCCGATGGTGACCTGAATACTGATGGCGCGGTATCAAATACATTCTCCATAAACGTGCGCAATACGGTTACCAACGAAATCGAGCCACTCCTGCTGATAGAAACAGGTATCAGTACCGGTATATTTACCGGCGCCGTATCGACAGTCTATGGCATGGCCGCAGGGGGCGGAGGTGACGGGATATTCAATGTGCGTGCCGGTGACACCCTCTCAGCGCAGTATAGCGACGCACTCACGGCAAACGGCGGGACCTCCGTGCTCAACGTATCGTCGACCGTTACCGGCGGCAGCAACGCCATCCTCACGGTTTCACATACAGGCATTGTGCCAGGCACAGCGATATCGTATACACTCATAGATGCCGATCTCAATACTCACCCCGGATCGGCAGACACCATAACACTTACGGCCGTATCGTCAAGCGGCGAATCCGAAACGCTGACTCTGACGGAAACCGGCGCCTCCACAGGCATTTTCACCGGCTCTATAAATACCGCTTATTCAGCTCTTCCAGGGGTTGGGGGCGACGCATCGTTCGGAGTCAGCAAGTCCGATGTAATATCCCTGAATTATACCGACACGCTGAACAGTTCCGGTGGCACGACACCGCACACCGTGACAGTCACCGTTACGGGCGGGGCCGATGCCACTTTTTCCATGTTGCCAGCATCAATCATTCCCGGCGCATCCGTGACTTTTTCACTCAGTGACAATGATCTGAACGCAAATCCGCTTGTGCCCGACTCCTGGGCAGTCGCTGTCCGTAATTCTGTCACTGGGGAGATCGAAAATCTTACTCTCATCGAGACAGGCAACTCAACCGGTGTTTTCTCCGGGATTCTTAACACTGTATATGGGACTGGCGCGGGAATCAGCAACAATTCTCTTATGACCGTAAGGGCAGGCTCTACGATCATATCGTTGTATTACGACTCGCTCAATCAGGACGGCGGTACGGCGACACATACAGTATCGACGGCGGTCACAGGCGGATCGACCGGGCTGCTGACAGCGATTCCGTCTATTGTGGCGCCGGGTGTGCCGGTCTCGTGCAGCGTCTCCGACTCCGATCTCAATATCAGTCCGTCAGCCGCCGATACTGTCACTGTCAATGCAACTAATCTTTCAACCGGTGAAATCGAGATAGTCACGCTTGTGGAGACCGGTGTTGACACCGGCATATTCACGGGAGTTCTGCCCTCAGTGTATTTTGACGGCAATGGCACAAGCAACGGCACGATCCAGATCAAGGCAGGGCAAACCGTTCGCTTCTCATATTCCGACATGCTCAACGCTTCGGGCGGCACTTCGGCGAACAACGTCAACATATCAGTGGTGGGCGGCAGCAATGCAACATTTTCGATGAATCCCACAGCACTTCTGCCCGGCGTTACCCTTGCCATTTCACTAACCGATGCCGATCTCAATCAAGATGCCAATTTGTCAGAGTCGATTTCCATCACAGTCCTCAATCAAACCAATCTCGAAACAGAAACCGTGACGCTCTCTGAAACCGGTAAGAATACCGGTGTGTTCTCAGGTACGCTACCGACAATCTATGGTGTCGCTTCCGGCGGGTCAGGCAACGGAGCGCTTAGCGTCAGGAAGGGTGATGTGGCAAAGGCGGCATATACCGACGTGCTGTCATTCGACGGGGGGACGGTTATCCATAGTGTAGAATCTACCATCACTGGCGGCTCTGCGGCACTGTTCGCCGCAAACAGATCAAGCATCATCCCGGGCAACTCCATCACCTATACGCTCACCGACTCCGATCTCAATGTCAATCCCCTCGCAGTCGACAGCAAAATGCTCACCGCAGCCAGCGGCGGCGAATCGGAAAATCTGATTTTCACCGAAACCGGCATTGCTACGGGCGTTTTCACCGCAACAGTCAACACGGTCTTTGGTCTCGCGGCAGGTGCGCCAAACGACGGGAAGTTTTCGGTCCAGTCAGGCAACACAATCACTATCCAGTACGCTGACAATCCGAATGCCGACGGAGGTTCTACAGTCATTCCCGTTTCGACTACTGTCATTGGTGGCGCAAGCGCAATCTTCGAAGTCACTCCTGTCCCGGTCCATCCGGGGGAAACGCTGACGTTTACCCTTAACGACCCCGACCTTGACACTGATCCCGGGGGCATAGAGACCTTCGACATCACGGCTTCCAATGACGATACAGGCGAAGTCGAAACCGTGACACTCACGGAAACCGGACTTGGGACGGGCATATTTTCAGGGACGCTTGCCAGTGCTTACGATGATGGTAGCGCCATTCCTGTTGCAAACGATGGGACAATATTTCTCAAAGACACCGACAACATAATCTCACAGTACTCCGACACACTAACAGCCAATGGCGGCACAGCGCTCGTGACTGTGACCACGAATGTCATGGGAGGCCATGACGCATTGCTGAGCGTGTCCCCACTGTCTATTACCCCCGGCACGACTATTTCATACACTTTGTCCGATGGTGATCTCAATATTGATTCAGGTGTGATTGATACATACAGCCTTGTCCTGAACTGTTCAAACGGAGACTCGGAAACGCTCACGCTTACAGAAACGGCAATCGCCAGCGGCATCTTCACGGTCACGGTAGGCAGCGTATACTCTCAGGGCGCTTTCGCCGTCAATGACGGTCAGTTGAGCGTGAGGGCAGGAGAGACGGCGACTCTCGAATATTCAGACGCGATGGACAGCGCCGGTGGTCCGGCAACGCACGCCGTGACTGTCGCAGTGTATGGTGGCGCAGATGCCTCGTTTTCCGTGTTTCCTGTCTCTGCCATTCCCGGCACGCCGATTGCCGTCACACTCACTGACAATGATCTCAATGCGAATGCCGGGGCGATTGACTCCTGGTCGTTGGTTTTTACGAACCTGTCTACAGGTGAAACTGAAGATGTCAACCTGATCGAGACTTCTGCTTCCTCAGGTGTATTTACCGGTGTTTTGCCGACGGCTTTCGGTGTGGCGACGGGGACTTCCGGCAATGGCGTTATGATGGTCGAAGCCAATGATTCGATATCCGCATCATATCTTGACTCACTTGACTCGGATGGCGGTGCTCTCGCTCACCCTGTTACAGTCGCAATCACCGGAGGTACAAGCGGCTCACTTTCATCGTCTGTATCGTCGATAACTCCCGGAGCGGCTATTTTCTATACTCTCACTGATGGCGATCTCGACACGGACCCTGCAGTTGCCGATATATTACAGGTTATCGCAGTCAATACCGTATCCGGCGAAACTGAATCTATCACCTTTTCTGAAACCGGAGTATCTACCGGAATATTCGAGGGAGTGCTGACGACTGCCTATGCGTCATCGGCTGGTCCTGACGATGACCTTACACTATTTGTTATGGCAGGACAGCCGGTCAGATTGACATACACTGACACGCTTAATGATCTTGGAGGCATCAGTGCGCATGTCGCAGAAGTACTCGTGATCGGTGGATGTGACTCATCTTATGATGTCGCGCCTGTCTCAATCCTCCCCGGCTCTCCGCTTGTTTTCACTCTTGTCGATAATGACCTCGATGCCAACCACTTCGCTCTTGATTCAACCGTTTTGACAGTGATGAATACCGTTACTGGCGAATCCGAAGAGATCATTCTTTTGGAAACCGGTGTCAACTCAGGTGTATTTTCACATACCATGGATACAGTTTACGGCACCTCGGCAGGACCGGAAGACGGCGCGGCCATAACGATCCGAAGGGGTGACTTCATTACCTCGTCATACAGTGACACGCTTACAGCCGATGGCGGCACAGATATCCACATCGCGACCGCAACAGTCACGGGTGGAACTGATGGCTCGCTCTCAGCCAATAAAACATCCATTCTGCCGGGCATGTCCATAACATTTACATTGACCGACCCTGACCTCAATACAAATCCTGCCGCTGCAGACAACAAGTTGCTAACTGCGGTGAATGCCGCCACCGGCGAATCTGAACAAATGCTTTTCATAGAAAACGGTCCTGACACCGGAGAGTTTTACGCATCAGTCAACACCATGTTCGGTCTCGTGTCTGGCGCAGCCAATGACGGAGCTTTTTCAGTAAAAGCTGGCGACTCGATTACCATTGCCTATATAGACACTCCCACTCATGACGGTGGGGTCGGCACAAGGATCGTATCCATTCCAGTAACCGGTGGAAACACTGCAACGTTCGTCCTTGTGTCATCTTCTCCGCTCCCCGGAGGGATGCTGACATTTTCGCTTGCCGACGCCGATCTGGACACTGACCCATCGACGCATCAATCAGTAACGCTCACTGCCACCAATACGATAACCGGTGAGGTCGAAAATATAACTCTTGTCGAGACATCGCAGCATTCCGGCATGTTTGTAAAACAGGTGCAGACCGTATATGGCGGGGTTGCCGGAGTCTCCGGCGATGGGGTGTTCAGTGTCAAGGCCAACGATGCGATAACGGCACAATACTCTGACGCATTGACCTCAAACGGGGGCGCATCCACAAACAACGTTTCATTCGTAATTGCCGGCGGGCATGACGCGTCATTTACGGTTTCACATTCGGACATTGTGCCCGGAACATCGGTATCACTGGCAATCGATGATTTCGATATGAACATTCAGCCTGCCGCGATTGATTCATTCACTCTGTCTGCCCATTGCAGCAGTGGAGAAAACGAGACCGTCACTTTCACCGAAACGGCTGTTTCAAGCGGGATTTTTTCTGCGGTTGTGGATACTGTATACACTTCGGTTCACGATCCCGGCGGCAATGGGGTGATTGGCGTGCGATCAGGCACTACCATCACACTCGTTTACCCTGACGCTTATGATGCGCTTGGCGGGCCGGCCACTCGCACGGTTGTCATCGATGTACACGGCGGCAACAGCGCGGCACTTCAGTCATGGCCGGCATCGGTGTATCCCGGAGATCAGGTGACATTGACTATCGAGGATGCTGACCTTGATACAGACCCGGCAGTGGCAGGCTCCTGGCCGATTGAAGTCACGAATGCCGCAACGGGCGAAAAGGAAAGCGTAACTCTGACGGAAACCGCCCCCGGCAGCGGAATCTTCTCAGGTGCTCTGTCGACCGTTTACGCCGCTGGCAGCGGAACCAGTTACAATGGTGTCATGACCGTCCGCGCTGGGGCTTCCATAGAGACAACTTATATTGACACTCTCAACGCAGATGGCGGGGTGACAAGCCACTATGCCACCACTGTCGTCAACGGCGGACAGTCTGGAGTGATATCCTCCTTTCCGACTACGATCATTCCGGGCGATACCGTCACTTTCCAACTCATTGACAGAGACATCGATACCGATCCGTTGGCGCTCGATACCATTGCCCTTACGCTTATCAATCCAGGCACGAGCGAAACGGAACTCATTACTTTGACTGAAACTGGAAACAGCACGGGAGTGTTTTCCGATACCGTTACCACGGTTTTTTCACTCACGGCTGGGCCATCGGGCAATGATGAAGCGGTCAGCGTATTTGCCGGTAATACGCTAACGGTAACCTATCACGATATCCTTGCCTCCGATGGCGGCTCATCGATCATCACAGCCTCCACGGCAGTCACGGGGGGGCATACCGCCTCGTTTCTGAGCAGTCCGGCTGCCATTACGCCAGGACAATCCGTTACCTTCACTCTCAGGGAACCAGATTTCAACAATGACAGCACTGTCGCTGAAACCCATGTAATCACAGCCGTAAATACAGCTACCGGCGAAACTGAATCCGTAACCCTCACAGAAACTGACGTCGACACGGGGATATTCACCGGAGCCATCGCTACCGTGTTCGGACTTGCAGCCGGCGCTAATGACAGTGCCATTATGGATATCAGAAGCGGCAATGTGATCACTGCCCAATACACTGATCATCTCACTTCCAACGGAGGCACTGCCGCTTTTGTCACGACGACACCGGTATATGGTGGCTCCGACTCGCAACTGTCCGCCATTCCGCTTGCCATTGTCCCCGGCGACGCTGTCACATTCACCCTCATGGATGCCGATCTCAACAGCAATTCCTCAATTGCCGAAACCATTCATCTCACGGCTTACAACTCATCCACCGGAGAGAGCGAAACGCTTGCGATGGTCGAAACTTCGGCGAACACAGGCATTTTCACGGTCAATGTCCCAACAGTGTTTTCACTGTCCGCAGGCGCGTCAGGCGACGGCATTTTTTCAATCAGGGCAGGAGCGGCACTCACCATGTCCTATACAGATACTCTGACGGCCAATGGCGGCGCCTCAGTGCTAAACGCGGCGGCTTCCGTCATAGGCGGACATGATTCGCATGTTGACATTGCGCCATCATCACTGAGACCGGGCGATGGACTCGCAATCACACTTGAAGACGGCGATCTCGACGCCAATCCACTATATCCGGACACAGTCGATTTCCTGGTGACAAATACGGTCAATGGTGAAAACGAAACGATAACACTTGGGGAAACAGGAGTCAGTACCGGTATTTTCACCGCTGTGCTGCCCACACATTTCGGCATCGCCTCCGGTGTGGCAGACAGTGGAACAATGAATGTCAAGGCCGGAGACATCGTAAGAGTATCCTATCACGATACGCTAACGGCCAGTGGCGGCACGTCATCGTCGTCAGCGGAATCCATTGTAGCGGGAGGCCACGATGCCATATTGACCTGCTCTACTTACTCGATTATCCCGGGCCAGGATGTATCGTTCACGATTACCGACGCCGACATGGACACGGATTCGCTCGCGGCGGATTCTTTCACGTCGCCCGTCACACAGACATTGTCTGGAGAAAGTGAATATGTTACGTTCATTGAAACAGGCATTACCACCGGTGTTTTCACTGCTACAGTGCATACCAGATATGGGACGACACCTGACGCGGACAATACCGGCATAATCAATGTTTCGGCTGGTGCTGCACTGCGTCTTGACTACAGCGATTCATTTACGGCAATTGGCAATGCGGTGTCGCAAAGTGCATCGTCGGCAGTTTCCGGCGGCGCTGACTCGTCAGTATCGGTATCACCCGGTTCCGTACTTCCGGGCGGTATTCTGCAGTTTATGGTTATAGATGCCGATCTCGATGCCGATCCCTCTTCGGTGGAGCACTATCATTTCTCTGTCATCAATCAAACCACGGGCGAAACAGAGATTCTCGACTTTACCGAAACCGGTATCGGGACCGGGATATTCAGCGCCGCGATAACAACTGTCTTTTCGGTTTCACCCGGAGCTTCCGGCGATGCGATAGTGTCCGTCAAAGCCGGTGATATCCTGTCTTTCGTATACAATGATGTCCTGACGCAGGATGGTGACACGGCTATGCGAAGTGTGGCGGCAGTGATCACGGGCGGCGCTGATTCACTTCTGACGGTACTGCCATCTGACATCAAGCCAGGCCGTTCGCTCACATTGTCTTTGTCTGAACCCGACCTCAACACAATACAATTCGGCATCGATGCAATCTCGATACCGGTTGTCAATTTTACAACCGGGGAAACTGAAAACGTGAAACTCACGGAAACCGAGATGGATAGCGGCGTGTTTGAGTGTGTGATCCCGACGACATTCGGCGAGATGCCTGGTATTGACGGAGACGGGGTTGTTTCCGTGAAATCCGGGGACATGATCAGTGGCGCATATCACGACCAGCTCAACTCGTTAGGTGGCACTGATATTCACACGGTGACCGCGACCGTTTCAGGGGGCAGTGATTCAGCGCTGACGGCGTCTCCCACTGTAATTCTCCCCGGACAGGGCGTCGTATTCACACTCACCGATTTCGATCTCAACAAATCCGCCACTTCAGCCGAGACCATAGCACTTGCCATCAGCAATCCCGGAACGAATGAAACCGAATCATTCACACTCACTGAAACGTCCTTCGATACTGGAGTCTTTACGGTAACGGTACCCACGCTTTTTTCGCTTATTGCAGACATGCCCGGAAATGGCCGAATGTTCGTAAGATCAGGCGCGAGTCTGACCATGACATATCATGACGCGTTGAACGATGCTGGCGGCCCAGAGACACATATCGCGACAGTAACAGTCACGGGAGGGGCGTCCGGCATCATCAGCGCGACCGATACAGCTATCCCCGGCGATATGATTACTGCCATGCTGGCGGACAGTGATCTTGATAAGACTCCACTTGTGGAGACAGTAGCTATCCAGGCACTCAACAACAACACAGGCGAAGAAGAAACCTTGATCTTGACTGAAACATCGCCGTCATCTGGTGTCTTCAGCGGCACACTCCACACGATCGAAGGCATGGGGACAACGTCTGGCGCTGGCGCTGACAATGACGGCATAATGCCGGCGGCTGGCAACAACACAATATCTTTCATTTACGACGATACTCTGACGTCCGAAGGCGGCTCGACCGTCCGCACCGCTGTCACAACGATGTATGATCCAGGCAATTCTGTCACGATCGTAAGCCCGATTGGCACATTCGCGACTTCGACGTTCGACATCACGGGCGTCACCGACGCTTATTCGCAAGTGTCAGTCAAGAATCCCATCACCGGCGAAGTAATGACTTCACATGCTTCTGCGACCGGCACTTATATCATCTATGGAGTGAAATTCCCTGAAGGACTCAACAACTATTCGGTGGTTTCCCGTGATCCCGCAGGCAATACGGCAGCGGCAATCGCGGCGGTCAGAGTAGATACCACAAATTCCATTTCCATCACTACGCCGATCAACGAATCATGGATCAATGTTTATTATACAGATATCATAGGCATGACCGACAAGGATGCCCAGATAACCGGCGAACGGATTCAGGGCTCACTCGCTATGACATCACAGGCTGATTCCGGCGGGCTTTTTCTCATGCAGGATTACCCCCTTGTCGCAGGCAGAAACGAAATAGTATTTACATCAACTGATTCATTCGGCAATACGGCGACTGCTGGTGTCGTGATATTTGCTGATCCGGATATTTCTCTCATGCTCCGTACGCCTGAAAACGGACGGGGCTACAACACTCATCAAATATTGGTGGAAGGTGTTACCGATCCGGGATCGCAGGCGACGGCCATGCACCCGTCGACGGGGCTTCCAGTGACTGTAACTGCCGGTCAGGATGGCAAATTTTCCCTCGGTGTTTTCTCTTTTCCCGAAGGTCAGGTGGCGTTTTCAGTAACATCGACTGACGAAGCCGGCAACACTGCAACTGCCACAGTTGCATTTTATGTCGATACGCTCAATACAAACCACATTTCAACTCCTCCGGTTGTGACCAGTCAGTACGCCGATATAACGGGCGGCACCGATGCGTATTCTACTGTCACGATGAAGCATCCGGTGACCGGAGAAATCCTGACAACTCGCTCCGATCACACGGGAGCGTATTCCTTTGCCGGAGTCGCCTTGCCGGATGGTGACTACTTCGCTGCCACTTACTCTGTCGATTCGCTCGGTAACAAAGCCACGGCAACCATCTCGTTCAGAGTGGATGCAACGATACGGCTGTCCGTCAGCATGCCCCCTAACAAAACTGTCGTGAGCGATCCTGTCCTGATCATATTCGGAGAAACTGACCCGGGTTCTACCGTCACGATGACCAACCAGGATACCGGGCAGGTCATCGAAGTGACGGCTGGCGCCACCGGTACATTCGCTATCCCCGGCGCGGCTCTCGTAGAGGGTATCAACAACATCGAGATATTGTCAGTCGATCCTGCCGGCAACAGTATTATCTATGAACAGGCAATCAACTATTATCCGGAAATCAGCCTGATGATCCTTTCTCCAGCCTACGACACGGTCGAAAAGAAGGATGTCCTGACAGTCTCAGGCACGACCGTACCTGGAGCGGAAGTATCGATGGCTCATCCTCTGACAGGACAGATACTCAGCGTCATTGCTGACGACTACGGCAACTACATCTTCCCGGATGTTCCATTTCATCGTGGCCGCAACACCTTTACAGTTACGGTGGTGGATACTCTTGGACGTACGACTTCGACTTATAGCCGGTTCGTCATTACCGAACTCGGCGCCGATGCCATTCTTGTGGTAAGTGAGCGTACGGTATTCAATCATCCCATTTTCGTGGATGTTATCGACAGAGAGTCTTATCTCGATGCAATGTTCGTGGACATTGTACACGCGACAGTCGTCAACCCGAGAAACGGAGACAGCGAATACATCACACTCGTCGAAACCGGCCCCGACACAGGAGCCTTTCGCGGTCATGTCGAAACGCGCGAATGTCTCTCCTCAGACGGAAGTGACAGCAAAGTGCTGTGTGTCGTCGAAGGTGATATCGCCGTGACCGAACATGTCGATCAGATACGCTCTGACGGCACGCTTGGCACGAGCCTCTCTGCCACCACGCTCATCACCAATGACGCACTGAGGATACTTGTGCATGCAGTGACCGTCTCCGGCGGACTCGATAAAATCCCCCTTGCAAATGTCGAGATCAACATTCTTTCATTCGATGCCACGGGGAAATTTTCCGGTGACATATTCAGCTATCAAACGGATGAGAATGGCGCCATCCCCACAGAGTTCATTGGCAGGATGTACGGCTCCAATTCCTACAGGATAGTGTTGCCCGAACCATTCAACAGTATCCCGTACAACCAGAGCAGTCCCTTCACAATAGCAAGTATAGCCAGCGCGCCAGTGGATGCTTCGGGAGTCAAGGTGCTCGAAATAGTGCTCGATCCCGCGGGCTATGTCTACAACATCCTGACTGGCACGAAAATCGATGGCGCGACTGTCACTTTTCACAGAGAAGACGGTACCGTCGTCAACGGCCCATTCGGACTCTGCACCAATTCTCCATCACGTACGCAGACTAATCCTCAGGTGACCGGATACTGTGATCAGCCAGGCGGATTTGAATTCGTATCTGCTGAATCAGGAAGCGACATAACGCCGGGCTATTATTACATCACCGTGTCTTTCGAAGGTGCGCCTCAACTTGCCGAATCATATTATCCTGTCACCAGAAGTGATGCTGCCTGGAGCGGCGTGCATCAGGTATATAACGGAGAAATATTCAGACTCGACCAGTCGCACCAGCCCGTTGGCATGCGTATACCACTCATGCCGAGGCTCGCCGTTTCGCCAGCGGTCGTGATCGAAAAAACAGCCGACAAGAAAGTCGCTACTATCGGTGATTTCATCACCTACAGGATCACAGTTCGCAACCAGACGCAATTCCGCTCCGATCCCAATTATCCCGTTATCATCGACGATACCCTTCCCGTGACAATGAAATTTGTGGAAGGCTCAGTATCAGCCGGAAAAGGCGTATCGTTCAGCGCCGTCAGGACAGCCGCCGACAGGATGATGATACTTATCCCTTCACTCTATGGAGCCGGCGACCAGTTCGGTCGCGACAAGATCACGTTTTACTACCGCGGCATCGTCAATACCGGCGCAGTGCCTGGCGATGTCATCGAAAACCGTGCGTTCGTATCCATCAATGGCTCGACTGTTTCCAACACGGCAGTCGCATCGGTCACAGTCGTCCCCGATCCGCTCTTTGACAAGGCACTGCTCGTCGGGCGCGTGTACGAGGACACAAACGCAAACGGCATCTATGATAAAGACGAGTCAGGTTACAGGGGCGCAACTGTTGTGCTTGACGACGGCACGAGTGTCACGACCGGCGCAAACGGGTTGTACTCGATCCCGGCAGTACGGCCGGGAGCTTCATTTACGGGCACAAGAGTGGCAAAACTGGATGTCCGCACCCTCCCTGCCGGATCGGTTGCCACAACAGAAGTATCGCAGTTTATCCGCATGACAGCAGGCGGAATCGACTCGGCCGACTTTGGATTCAGAGTGCCCGAGGATGCCACGGCAGTAGCAAAAACGGAAAAATCACTCATAGTCGCATCGGTCGATTTGACCATTTCTGAAATCAAGTCTAACGACTCTCATGTTTCACGACCCAACAAATCCGAAATGCCCGATGGCGGAAACACCGATGGCAGGGTTGCCGTGTTCTATTCCGGCAGGGCGGCAAAAAAATTCAAAGTCAATTTAGCATACGATTCGTCCAAAAAGTTTTCACGTGACGAAGAGCCGATACCGAGTGCGGAAAATTATTATCCCGTCACAGGCGACGATAGCCGCGTGACTGGCACCATGCAGAGCCAGGGCAAATTTTACATGGACGTGACAAGCGAAAATTCACATCTCGCCGCCGGATATCTCAACGCCGCATTTGACAATACCTCCCTACTCGACGAAAGCCATCCAATACAGGGCGCTGTCTACAAGACATCTCGCGGCAGGACATCCGATGATCTCAAACGTCATAATTTTATGCTCTTTGCATCGAGACGCACAAACATGCGGGCCAACGCTGAATATCGCGCAACCGGCCTTTCATCATATTACCTGCCGCACACCAACGTGATCCCCGGCAGTGAAACCGTCAAATTGCAGTCACGTGACAGACTGGCTCCCGACCGTATCGTCACCGCCACTACGCTCCAGCGCGGCGTCGAATACGAAACTGACTATGTGAGCGGCGAAATACGATTCTACACACCGCCGCAACAGTATACTGATGGTAGTTCCATCATTTCATCCGGCACCGAAACCGGCAACCCAGTCTGGGTGCTCATCGAATATGCCTATGATCCCACCACCGACGACTATGGCGTGCTTGGTGCGCGATGGACTGCCAGACCACTTCGCAACGTACTTGCCGGCACATCTTTCCTGCGCCGTACGATCGAAGGCCGCGCGGTCGAAACCAGGGGGATCGACTTGCACTTTGCAAAAAAAGGCAAAGACATACTCCGATTTGAGTGGGCTGGCAGCGAAGACACCGGCGTGCCGGGATACGCGAGTTTTGACGGCGGTAAAACCTTCACTGTATCTCGCGATCAGGACACCGGCAGACAAAACGCATACCTCGCCGACTTTACACTTGACGGTTCTGACGGACTAACGCTGCAAGCCTACTACCACGAAGTCCCTGGCGGCTTCGATGGCGGCGCTCTGTCCATGAAAGGCATGAGACGCTCGGGAGGCAAGGTGGGTACTAATTTTGCCGGCGGTGCGCTTTCACTCGAATTCACCCGATCGGCCACCATGTCCGGCGCGTCATCGCTTGCCCTGTCACACACGGACGGGGGCCGCAGCAGCCTGACGAGACTCGGGTTTACCAACAACCTGAAATCAGGACGTCTCACCACGGAATTCATCAATCGTCACCCTGCCACTTACTCAGCCACGGGGACTGCGCCCCGCCAGACCGATTTTGCCTACAAACTCGAACGATCTCTCACCGAAAAGACAACCACTTATGTACGGCAGCAGTTCACTCTTTCCGGGAAACCACGCAATATCTCTGCGCTCGGCATAACGAAAAAAGTCAGCAAAAAAATGACTCTCGCATCTGAAATAATCGTTGGCAAGGGCAATGCCGGTGGATCGCTCGGACTCGAATACAGGGCAAAGCCGGGCACGCGCACATATTTTGAGTTGTCAAATGGGGCCAGATTCGACTCGGACACCGGAGGACTCGTCCTGAAATCCGGAGTCTCCGGCGACATCGGCAAATCGGCTAAGGCCTATACCGAATATGAGGTAGGATCAAATAACGAAACGGGACAGACTACTCGCAGGACAGCCGGACTGAGCAGGAGATTCGAAGGGGCCGAAGGACTCGAAAACTACATCACGCTTTCGCGCAGCCTCGAAGACAGTGACATACAGGGGCGTAACATCTCGACCATAGTCAGGCTCACCACACTGTTCAAACATTCGGACAGGCAGGTGTTCAGCGGAGAGTTCGAATTCAAACGGCAGCGTGGAACCACGGAGCAGGATATTTTTGGCACATATATGAAGTACACGAACAGGATAGTCCGCGGCGTGGAGGGCTATGTCGAATTTGAGAACAGGTACAATAAACCAGACACGGCAGAGGTGTCCGAATACAAGAAGATAAAGATCATTGGCGGTCTCGCACTCAGGCAGGAGCGCCGCAACAGATTCACCCTTATCGCAAGAGCCGGCAGAGTACGCGAGTATCGCCCCACCGCCGAAAACAGGGAGATTGTGCCTGACAGTACCGCGATAGTGATTTCGGCAGAAGGCATCTATAAACTGAATCCGGCGTTCTCGCTTCGTCACAAGACAGCCACGAAGTTCATAAAGGAAACCCTTCCGCCACTCGCCACGGCACACGTCAGGACGACGCTCAACGTGACAGGGCTGACATGGCGCCTTGCCCGAAAGTGGGAACTGTCTGCCGAATGGCGCGCGCTTAAGCAGACTTCGTATGGCGACAAAACCGACGGCGCAGTTGTCGAAGCTGGATATCTGATGAATGATACATTTCGCTTTGCTTCGGGTTATAATTTTTCCAACCATTCGGACGACGAATTCCAGTTGACGGATTATTCGTGGAAAGGATGGTTCTTCAAGATGCAGGGCAAGAAGTGATCAGAGGGGCCAATGTCTGTAACATGGCAAAAATATGTACTGAGAAAGAAGATGCTCGACGCGCGCAATGCAATCATCCCGCAGCATCGCATAGTGGCTGACGATGCCATAAGGGAGGCCTTTTTAGCATCACCGGAATACAGGGCAGCCGAGACCGTGATGTTCTATGCGTCGTTTGGCAATGAAGTTTCGACATGGGAACTCATCAGACACGCTCTTGCGTCAGGGAAAACTGCCGCACTGCCGTTCATAGGGGACACGCCGGGGGAAATGACTGCACGCTGGTTTTCTTCGATAGAACACCTTTCCGCCGGCTGCTACGGCATCATGCAGCCAGTCCCTGAGACCACACGGGAGCTTGATGCTGCCAGTATCGATCTCATCGTGGTGCCGGGACTTGCCTTTGACAGAGAGGGCCGCAGGCTTGGATTTGGCGGCGGTTACTATGACAGATACTTGAATCTTATGAGAAGCGGCGCTTATGCCATTGCCCTTGCTTATGATGCACAGATCGTCGACCGTGTGCCGTCAGACTGCCATGATATGCGCGTACCGGTTGTGATCACTGACAGAGAACGTATCGACTGCGTCTCCTGTGACTCCCCTTGAAGTCTCAAAATATTCTCGATAACTTGTTTCTAATGATATTCCGCTATAATTAAAAAACTGGGAAATCAATGGTTTTGGCTGTCCTGCATCTTTTCCCGGCACAACAATCCGGAGGATTAATCGTGGCTTACGGAATCAATAAACGTGACATGGAATTTATGCTCAAGGAAGTGCTCGACTGTGACAAACTGCTTGCGACCGAACGCTATGCTGGCATCACATGGGAAGACTTCGATCTGATGTTCGCAAATGCGCTGAGATTCAGCGAAGAACGCATCAGGCCAATAAATAAGCTGCTCGACACGCACGGCGCAGTCTACGATCCCTCGACCGCATCGGTGACACTCCATGAAGATCATAAGAAAGTCTATCAGGAATATATAGCCTCCGGCTGGATCGCCTCAACCGCAGACCCCGAATGGGGCGGGCACGGACTGCCGTTTTCGTTTCACGCACTTTTCACCGAGGCATTCTGTTTCGGTTCGTCGGCATTTATGATCATGGCTGACATCACGCGCGGAGCCGGGCATCTTGTCCACGGCCATGCTTCGGATGAAATCAAGAAGATATATCTCAAAAATATGATCTCGGGGGAATGGGGCGGAACTATGTGCCTGACCGAGCCGCAAGCGGGCAGTGCAGTCGGCGACATCCGCACAAGGGCAGTTCGCGATGGTGATTCGTTTCTGATTACTGGATCCAAGTGCTTCATATCATGCGGAGAGCACGACGCATCGCCCAACATCATTCACCTCGTCCTCGCACGTATCGAGGGCGCGCCAGACGGCATCAAGGGAATCAGCCTATTTGTAGTCCCCAAATTCATACCTGACGAAAAGGGCAATCCCGGCGAATTCAACGATGTTATCTGCGGCGGTGCCGAGCACAAACTCGGCAACAGGGGTGCGCCGGCCTGCGTGATGAATTTCGGCGAAAACGGTAAATGTCGCGGCTGGCTCATCGGCGAGGAAAACAAAGGCATCAATGCGATGTTCAGCATGATGAACGAAGAGCGATGGGGCGTCGGACTGCAGGGCATGACTATCGGTTCGGCAGCATACGCCGAGGCTCTCGACTACGCCAGGACCCGCATGCAGGGAGTAGATGTCACCAGAATGAAAGACCCCGCCGCGCCGCGTGTCGCCATCGTCGAGCATCCGGATGTCAGGCGCATGCTCATGACCATGAAGGCTCAGACAGAGGCCATGCGCGCACTGATATATTACACGATCTATTTTAATGACATCAAAAAGTCCTCAACCGATCCGAAAGAACAGGAGAAGGCGCAGGATCGCCTCGACCTTCTCACGCCCATCTGCAAAGCGCACTGCTCTGACACCGGATTCAGAGTGGCCGAAATGGCCATGCAGACTCTTGGCGGCTATGGATATTCGTGCGAATATCCTGTAGAGCTTTACCTCAGGGATGTAAAGCTCACATCGATCTACGAAGGGACCAATGGCATACAGGCCCTCGATTTCGTAGGACGAAAACTCGCCGCCAAAGGCGGAATGCTGCTGCTAGGATTTGTCATGGATATCAATAAGTTCATCGCCGCCAACAAGGGCAACGAAGCCCTCGCGCCACAATTCACCATACTCGAACAGGCACGCGACAAAATCGCGGCTATTGTTGCCTCGATGCCAAAAAAAGGCCGTGAAAACCCAAGATATCCACTGCTCCACGCATCGTCATTCCTTACTGCCTTCGCCGAATTTGTCTGTGCGTACCTCATGCTCGAACAATCCGTCGTCGCGCACCGCAAGCTTGGAGACATCTTCGATAAGACCGGAGCCGATGGTGACATGGCAAAACGCGCCCTGATCGAAGAAAATGAAGAAGCCGCATTTTATCACAATAAAATCCAGACAGCAGCCTTCTATGTTACCAATATACTGCCTGACATTTTCGCGCGTGAATATGCTTTTTCGACCGGTGATACGAGCGCGCTTGATGTAATATTCTGATCCGGTTATGATTACTACCTGAGTCGTGACTGGGCGGTAGCGTGCGAATAGACAGAATATCCAGAACAGCAGCAATAATGCTGGCGATGCTTGTCATCATTATATGGGCGCTCGCCTATGTGGTGATCAGGGCGACCGTGCGTGACATGACGATCCCGCCTTTTACATTCGCGTTCCTGCGCTTTACGCTCGCCGCGGTTATCCTGGAGTTTATACCTGCCGGAAAGACCGACCCGAAACCACGGGGCAAAGATGCCGTCGCCATATTCGCCATGGGTTTTTTTGCCGTTTTTCTCTACTTTGCATTTGAAAATTACGGACTCGTCTATACCTCTGCCACAAACGCGGCGATCCTCGTTTCGCTGATACCGGTATTCACCATGATGGGCGTGGCAGTCATTTACAAACAAAAGGCATCGGTCATCAACTGGCTCGGCGTGATACCAGCCGTGGCTGGCACCGCGCTCGTGGTATTCAACGGACGGATCAATCTACACCTCGAACCGGCTGGGGACATGCTGATAGCGCTCTCGTCGGCCTCATGGGCTGTCTACACTCTCATTGGCAGGGGCATAGTCGACCGCTATCATCCCGTGACGATAACGCGATACAACATCCGCAACGGCGCACTGATGTTTCTCCCGTTCGCCATCTATGAATACAGCATGGGACAGTGCGGCAATATTACGCTCCAGTCGCTTGGCGGTGTCGTTTATCTCGGGGTGTTCTGCACCGTGTTCGCGTTTATCATCTGGAACAGCCTGCTATCGCGGCTCGGTGTGGTTTTTCTCTCGAATCTACTATATTGCCAGTGCATATTCACTGCGGCGGCGGCATGGTTTTTCCTCGGCGAAAGGGTTACCCTCATGCTCGCCATCGGCACGGCCATACTGTTGAGTGGCATATATCTCACCAACTATGGCGTCAGGAGTGGCAACAGTGGCAACCCTGCCCCGCCGGATGCGTGATAAACCCGCCCACCAGCGTCACTCCCGCCCCCTCCCCTCATCGACCCAGACAGTCGCATCATGAAGGTCTGGTAATGATCGTGGAATTTTGCAGGATGCGGTGAATGTTTCGGCACAATTGGCAAAATCACACGCTGCACAGGAATTTGAACCCGAATTCGTCATCAGGATTCGGGTTGAAATATTACGACGTCAGGAAGACAGGAAACATGAATCTGACTTTGACATGATACTGAAAACAACTTAAGAATACTTATAAAGATGAATGACGGATATATAGAATAAGAGATACGTGCATCGAAGAATAGTCAAAAATATGAACCTCGAAATGAGCAACATGGCTATTTCCATGCCAATTCACTCCGCGCAGGTGTTTGCCGCTAATCGGGTGAAACTGCGTAGCGCATGGATAGTCCATAGCACCAGCGCGTGAATGAAGGTGTTTCTGAGTATGTCCGCGAAAGAAACTGACGAACAAATCAAATCGGTAGAAAAGCAGATTGCCGAGCTGGACGCAAGACGCGAGGCGCTGACTGCACGGCTGGCCGATTTGAAGGCTAAAATGAGCAGGGAGGTTGACTCCCGGATCGTTGACAGCTCTCCGAATACAAACGACTCAACAAATCATAATGAATCCAAGAAATCGCAAGCTGAATTTCCCAATGCAAAGGTACGGCTAAGTTCGTCTTCTGCGGAGAAAATCGCCCTCTTCAGAAGCCTTTTCAGGGGACGCGAAGATGTTTATCCGCGACGGTGGGAAAACCTGAAGGCCGGAACATCCGGCTGGCAGCCTGTGTGCGCTAATGAATGGGCTCCCGGCCTTTGTTTCAAACCAAAGTCAAAATGCTCCGATTGTCTGAACCGCGTTTTGCTTCCCGTGACAGACACGGTGATCCGCAATCATCTGGCAGGTGGCAATCCTGGTGAACCGCTCCGTAGCGGCGTTCGCCGTGATTTCACGATAGGCGTTTATCCGCTTCTTACCGATGACACGTGCTGGTTTCTCGCAGTTGATTTCGACAAGGCGGCATGGCCGGAAGATGTTGCGGCGTTCCGTGAAACATGCGTGAGAATCGGTGTTCCATGCGCTGTCGAAAGATCGCGCTCAGGCAAAGGCGCTCATGTGTGGGTATTCTTTTCGCGTGCAATTCCTGCAGCACTTGCACGCAGGCTTGGCGCGTACATCATCACTGAAACGATGGAGCGGCGGCCTGAAATAGGGTTCGAGTCTTATGATCGTTTTTTCCCCAATCAGGACACGATGCCGCATGGCGGGTTCGGAAATCTCATCGCGCTACCTCTGCAGAGAAAACCGCGAAGCTTGGGCAACAGCATTTTTATAGATGAGAATATCGAACCTTATCGCGATCAGTGGGCATTTCTTTCATCGGTGCAGCGAATGCGGATGGAGTCGGTTGAGTCGATTGTGTACGAAGCGCAGCGTCACGGCAAGATCACTGGTGTCAGAATGGTCGCGACTGACGAAGATGCTGAGCACCCATGGACAGCGCCTCCGTCGGGAGTACGCGGACTTCATGTAAAAAATCTTCCGGAAAAAGTCAACATAGTACTCGGCAACCAGATTTATGTGCAGACTGAGGGGATGCCACCCGCGCTTGTAAACAGGCTGATTCGCATCGCCGCATTTCAGAATCCGGAGTTTCACAGGGCGCAGATCATGCGGCTTTCAACTTTCGGAAAACCACGGATTATCTCCTGCGCCGAAGATTTCAGAAACCATGTCGGATTGCCGCGCGGATGCCGGGAAGACGTTGAGGAAATGTTCAGATCACTCGGCATTAAAATCATAATTTCTGATGAGCGCGTGGCGGGCGCCAAGATTGCAGTAGAGTTCCAAGGTGCTCTGAGGCCGGAACAAAATATCGCTGCCGACAGGATACTGGCGCACGACAACGGAGTGCTGGCCGCGACGACAGCATTCGGCAAAACAGTCATAGGCGCTTACATGATAGCCGCGCGGCAGGCGAACACCCTCGTGCTTGTGCATCGTCGTCAACTGCTTGACCAATGGGTAGCGCAGCTTGCCGCGTTTCTTGGCGTTGACAAGAAGAGGATCGGAAAGATAGGCGGCGGGAAACGCGAGCCGACTGGCTTTATTGATGTCGCGCTCATTCAAAGTCTAATGAAAGACGGCGGGGTTGACGACATAGTCGCAGAGTACGGGCACATGATTGTTGACGAATGTCATCACATCACGGCAGCGAGTTTCGAGCAGGTCGCGCGGCGCTGCAAGGCGAAATATGTGGCAGGGCTTTCGGCTACTGTCATCCGCAAGGACGGACATCATCCGATAATTTTCATGCAATGCGGCCCGGTGCGATACAGGGTTGACGCGCGCAGACAGGCCGAGCTGCGGCCTTTCAGACATCGTGTGATCGTGCGAAAAACGGAATTTGAAATCACAAGATTGTCCCAAGAAGAGCCTGATCCGGTAATTCAAAACATCTATTCGGCAATGATCAGCGACGAAGTTCGCAACGCCATGATAATCGCAGATGTAGTCAGTTCGGTAAACGCCGGACGCTCGCCAGTGATCATAACCGAGAGGAAAGAGCACCTCAACAGCATTGCAGAAAAACTCGCCGAGACATTTTCGAATGTCATAGTCTTGCAGGGCGGCATGGGGGTCAAACAGAGACGAGCGATGATGACGCGGCTTGAGGACATCCCAGAAGATGCGCCACGAATTATAGTCGCGACAGGAAGTTACCTCGGTGAAGGATTCGACGACGCGCGCCTCGACACACTGTTTCTCGCGATGCCCATATCGTGGCGCGGCACACTCGCCCAATACGCCGGACGCCTTCACCGCCTGCACGACAGCAAGAAAGAAGTTCAGATTTATGACTACGCCGACATGCACGTCGCGGTACTCGCAAAAATGTATGAAAGAAGACTGGCGGGCTATCGCAGCATTGGCTATGTCGTTTCAGATTGATATTGATCTGTAGTGGTGTCCATATTGCACTTTGTAGCTGTTCCGATTGCAAACAGATAGGCGGTTGCTTCGAAATTCTGTCGCATCGGCTTCTGGAAAGTGTCATTCGGAATCCATCTCGGGCACTGATATCAAGTTGCATACCAATGAGTAACATGGCAGTCCCCAAGATTCAGGGGAAAAGACAAGATTCTTCGCTTCGCTCAGCCCTGATTATTCACCTATACCTGAACATTGAA
>CAZQSL010000011.1:0-48734 GCA_964595945.1 uncultured bacterium | reverse complement strand
GGCCGCTGTTTTTACCAATGTCGTAGTGCCAGGCGGTGATGATGGAAGGGAGGGGGGCGGGTGAAGGGGATGGGCAGTTTTCGATGTTGTTGAATTCGATGATGTCCGTTTTTGATTTGATCGAGTCGGGGGCTGATGATTCGATGGCGATGGGGCGTTTGTAGGGGTCGAGGGCGCGGATTGTGGTGATGGTGTTTTCGGCGTTGGCGGGGGATGATGCGACGCTCCAGTAGAGGATGTTCATGTTTTCGCGGAGGGCCGTGATGGTGGCTTCGATGTCTTCGCGTATGCGCGGGACGAGCATGATGCCCTGGCGCCATGCTTCGTCGGCGATTTCGGGTGTGAATTCGATCGAGCGGATAGTGTTGAATCCGGCGGCGGAGATCGAGGCTATGTCGGATTGTACGTTAGCGATGTCGAGCGATGAAGATTTGCTGTCCGAGGCGATGACGCCTGGCATGCCTTCGATACCTTTTACAGTGTATTCAGTGCCGTTCAGGAGGATGTTTTTGCCTGATACTGTGGTCGATACCGAGTGAAAGGTAATGTTCATGGCATCTTTTGCGCCGTCGGGACATTCGATGAGCGCCTGAGTCCTGTAGCGTGAGAATCCTGTTTTGCCTTTCCAGCGGAATCTGACGACTTCTCCGCCGAAGGGGATGGATTTCCTGATCGATTCGCGGTGGACAATAGAATTTGAGGCCGCCTCGGAGATGGTGAATGAGAGATCGCAGTCAGCGGGTTTGCCCGTGTCGTTGCCGACGACGACGAAGAAGCGTTGTTCGGGGGAAGGATTCTGGGAGATTTCGCCAGTCTGCCGTTCGATGGATTTGATGAATACTTTAGGGTAGGAGATGAGCACGATGTCGCCGGAGATGGAGGCGGTATGGGTGTTGTGAGCGATATCGCCCCTGGTGATGCCGCCGTCGATGGTTTCGGGGTCATCGGACACGCGGATGGCGAACACATTTTTTTCGCCGTTTCTGATCTGACTGCCGACGTCGAAATAGTGGGGCCACGAGAGTGCCCAGATGTGTTGGAAAACACTTGACTGGCTGGCTTTGAGGCGGCCACGGTACATGGGGTTGTGGAGCTTGACTCCGTTGAGCCACACTTCGGCGCTGTCGGATGCTTTAGTGATTTTGAGCCAGCCGATAGACCGGTCATAGGGCGCGGTGAATGTCACCCGGTACCATACGGCGCCGCCGGCCTTGACCCTGATAGTGTTTTTTGTGTCCGGGAGTTTGATTTTTTTCCATTTCGAGTCGTCGAGGTCGGGCTGGTAAAAGTTTTTTTTGTCTTCGAGCGAATACTTCCATTCGCCGTTGAGCGAAATCTTTTTGCCGGGGAAATTGGGAAAGCTCACGACGTCTGCGCGGAGTGTCGCGGGCAGGCAAAAAAAGATGAGCGCGGCAATCGCCAGCGTAAGTGTGCGCCAGTCTCGTCCTCTCGTATTTGTGTCGTATGCGTTCACGGTGAGCCGTCCGATGCCAGTGCGTCGAAATCCCGGTCTTCATTCTCAATATCTTGCTGTTTTTCAGATAATTCAAACGTAGATTTTCATCACATAACTATATTACTTGAAAGGGTGAATAATAGTTGCCGGATTTCAATAAAAAAAATCCTGTCCTTGCGAGTATCAGTGGTGATCAGGATAATTTAAGATAAAGGAAAAACAGACCTGTCGCGACGGTTGCGATCGTGGCGAGGACGGGAAGCAGTCCCAGATACATCCTGAGGAGATCGGCATCGAAGTAGTCGCGTGTCATGATGAAGCACAGATGTACGGGACTCAGCATCATGCCCATGTAGCCCATGGTGTAGGCGAGGGTGAGATATGGCAGACGGCCGGCGCCGGCGATGCCTGCGGCGGTCAGCAGCGAGATGACTATCGGCATGGAAATCCCGACAAATCCGACAGCCAGCCCGGCGACGAGCCCCGCGACGAACGGCAGGAAGCAAATCAGGGCGGTGAGCGGCAGATGGAATGTGTCGAGATCGCGTTTGATCGAGTCGAAGGCATCGTTGTACTCGATCATGCCCTGGAAGACCATGATGCCCATTGCCATGAGTACCATCGTAAGGAGCTTGCGTGAAAAAAGCTGTTCGGCGACTTTGCGGATCGGAAACTTTTCAGCAGTCGAGACCTGGATTATGCCGATGATCGTGCCGATGATGACCGGCAGGTAGCGCTGGCTGAGGGTGTCTATGCCGAGGTGTTTCATGGCGGGGCCGAGCAGGAATATCGCGGCGAGGAGTATGATGATGCTGATGCTCTCGCGCAATGTGGCAGCGAGGCGTGAGGCGAACGGCGTCGCGGCGGTCTCCGCGGGTGAGGATTCGGGCGAGTTTCTGAATGCCGGGCGCAGCACGAAGAAGTATGACGCGGCGAGCGATGTGATGGTGAGAGGCCAGTTGATGAAGAGCATTTGCCATGTGGCGATATTGAAAAGTGACGAAGCGAGGATGACACCCGGGTACAGTGGCCACCAGTATTCCCACACGTGGCGGAAGAGGTAGTTGATCATGGCCTTCTGAGTGGGGGATTGAGAGGCGCCGGAGCCGCAGGCATTTTCGACCATTGGCGCGCTGAAGACCGCGCCGCCCGGCATGGGCAGCAGTCCGATAAAAGCCGGGAGAGCGGCGACGCTGTAAATGGATTTGCCGAGCAGAGAGCCGAAGGCGGCGACGATGCGGCGCAGGTTGCCGGATTTGTCGAGGATTTCGCTGTAGCCGTACAACAGTCCCACGACGGCGCACAGGTAGAGTGTCTCGATGTCGGAGGCCGAGTGGTACAGGTCGCCGAGGGTGCCGGTCAAGCCGGAGCCGAACCACAGGCCGGTCAGTCCGCCGGCGATGGCGAGCGCTGCCCATAGTGGCGCTTTCAGCCTGTAGATGATCACTATCAGGGTGAAGAGGGCGAGGATTTTAAAGAGTGCCGGGACGGCGAATATCGCATCCATGACCAGTGTGTTGTTTCGTTAGAAGTGCCTACCCGCGTGCGAGGCCGATGATGTTTTTGACATCGGCGACAGTGTCGGCGGCGACGGTGCGGGCTTTGGCGGCGTTGGTGGCGAGTATGTCGTCGAGGAGTCCGGACTCGGATTCGAGCTGTTCGCGGCGTTCGCGGATTGGGGTGAGGACGTTCATGAGGTTTTCGAAGAGGACTTTTTTGCAGTCGATGCAGCCGATGGAGGCGGTTTTGCAGCCGTCGGCGAGTGTGGCGCGCCTGTCTTCGGGGGTGACGAGTTTGTGGTATGAGAATATGTTGCACTTGGCCGGGTCGCCGGGGTCGGTGCGGCGGATGCGCGCCTCGTCGGTTTTTGCGGGGCGGATTTTTTCCCAGATGGAGTCGGGGTTTTCGGTGACGCCGATGTAGTTGCTGAGAGATTTGCTCATCTTGGAGACGCCGTCGAGGCCCATGATGCGGGCGCCGCGGCCGATGATGGTGGCGGGTTCGGGGAAGTAGTCGCCGAAACGGGAGTTGAAGCGTCGTGCGACTTCGCGGGTGAATTCGATGTGTTGGGCCTGATCTTCGCCGACGGGGACGGCGTCGGCGTGGTAGATGAGGATGTCGGCTGCCTGGAGGATGGGGTAATTGAGGAGGCCGGCGTTGATGTTGTCGTGGTGTTTTTTCGCTTTTTCCTTGAATTGTGTCATGCGGCCGAGATCGCCCATGGGGGTGACGGTGTTGAGGTACCAGAAGAGTTCGGTGTGTTCGGGCACGTCGCTCTGTATGAAGAGTATGCAGCGCTCGGGGTCGAGGCCGGCAGCGATGTTGTCGAGGACAGCGTTGCGGACGCGGGCGCGCATATCTTCCGGATGGTATGCGATAGTCATGGCGTGATAGTCGACGACGCAGAAGTAGCATTCGTATTCGCTGGTGAGTCGGCACCAGTTTTCGAGTGCGCCGAAGTAGTTGCCGATGTGGATGGTGCCGCTTGGCTGGATGCCGCTGAAGATGCGTTTTCTGGTTTTAGCGATCATTGTGTATTGCCTCAGTGTCCGGGCCTCAGTGTATGGGCCGTTATGTGGGTGTCAGTGACTTCGGCGGGGTATCAGTTCCCGCTCTCCATTTGAAAAACTTTATATGTTTTTGTCTTTAATGTAAATATTCACGTGTGTCGATGATACTGCTCCGTGACACGAAAAGGGGGCGTGTTGCAGCGCCCCCCGTGTGTGCGTTGGTGTGGAAAGAGTCCGGTGGTGTGCCGGTGGTTATTTTTGCTGAGCGAGTTTTTCCGCGACATCTTTCTGGAGGATTTTGGATTCGAGGTCGAGGTTTTCCTTCTGGATTTCGACGATTTTCTTTTCGGCGATGGAGCCGACGATGGGGATGTTGACGCGGATGTCGCCCTTGAGGACGCGTTGTGTGCGGGTGTCGGAGAGTGCGGTGAATTGTACAGAGCCGGTCATGGTGAAGACGGCTGCGAATTTTGCGTGTTTGATGGTGTATGTGTAGTAGTTGGTGGCGTAGTCGTAGGTGCCGTCTTCGATCCATGCGAGGAGGTCTGGGGTGAGGATTTTGCGCAGGGCGGGGGGTATGTCGCCGTTGCCGACCGATTTGACGATTTCGTGGACTTTTGTGCCGTCTTCTTCGGATTTGATGACAATGGTTTCCGTGATGTTGGGGTAGACCTTTACATCGCGGCTTCTGTCGCGGGTGATTTCTACGACGGTGGCGATGGGGCCTTCGATGATGTTTGTGACTTCGTACTTCAAGGTGTGTACCTCTTTCGGTCATGTTTTTTGCCAGGCAGCAACAATTCGGGGCGCGCATGGCCATTATCGGTGGGTATTATACCATAGAATTGTGTGTGTTTTTGCGGCGGCGGCTGATTTTAGCTGAAGCTGCTGGTTTTGACGCCGTGGAGGCGTGCGCGGTAGCGTGGGTAGTGGGCGATGATGCTGGTGATGGAGCAGTTGGGGAGGAATCCGAGAGGGAGGCGGATGTTGCCGTGTGCGAGGGGGTGGGTTTTGAGGATTTCGAGGAGGGTGGCGTTGATGAAGAAGTTGTGGGAGACGGCGATGATGCGTTTGTGTGGGAGTGATGCGAAGTAGTCGAGTGCGTAGCGTGCGCGCTGGCGCATGGAGTCGATGCTTTCGAAGCCGGGGAGTCCGATGAGGTTGTGGAAGTTGAAGACGCCGATGACGGAGGTGTTGACGATGGTGTCGCGGATTTCTTTGCCGTGGGGGATTTTGTACATGGCGCGTGAGATGTTGTTTTCGGTTTTGAGGTTTTCGAGTGATTTGCGTTCGATTTTGATTTCCTGGATTTCGGGGAGTGTCTGGATGGGCATGTTGTAGATGCGGGAGATGGGTTCGGCGGTCATGTTTGCGCGTGTGAGGCCGCTTGAGAATATGGCGTCGGGGTGGATGCGTGCGAAGAGCCATTGAGCGGCGGCTTCGGCCTGTTGTTTGCCGAGGTCTGAGAGTGGGTTGTCGAGGATGCCTTCTTCGTTGATGTCCATTTTGTCGAATGTGATGCCTGCGACGTTGTCGAGTGATTCGCCGTGCCGGACGAAGTAGATTTCGGTTGCCATGTTGTTGTGCCTCCGTGTTGTGGGCGTGTTGACGTTGTGGATTATATCATGGGTGGGGTGTGTGTTGGGAAATGTTTTGTGATTTTGGCGGGAAGTGGATGAAGAAGGTGGTGCCGTGGCCGGGTTCGGATTCGAGCCAGATGCGGCCGTTGTGAGTGTCGATGATGCGTTTGACGATGGCGAGGCCGACGCCTGTGCCTTCGATGTCTTTTGTGGATGGGAGGCGTTGGAACATGCCGAAGACTTTGTCGAAGTATTCGGGTGCGATGCCGATGCCGTTGTCGCGGACGTAGATGACGTTTTCGTTTTTGTTGGTGGTGATGGTGCCGATTTCGATGGTGGGGTTGGGGTTGTCGGCGCCGATGTATTTGATGGCGTTGCCGATGAGGTTTTGGAAGATTTGGGAGATGCGGTTGCGTTCGCCGTCGATGGTGATGGATGTGTTGGTGGTGATGATGGTGACGCCGCGGATTTCGATGGCGGTTTTGAGGATGTCGAGGGTTTCCTTGAGGATGGAGTCGAGTGGGATTTCGGTCTGGTCTTCGATGATGCGGCCGATGCGTGAGTAGTCGAGGAGGTTGTCGATCATGGTGCGCATTTTGGTGACGGCGGAGTTGATGCGGTGGATGTAGTGGCGTGCGTCGTCGTCGAGGGTGTCGGAGTAGTCGTCGTTGAGTGCGCCGGCGAAGCCTTCGATGGTGACGAGTGGGGTTTTGAGGTCGTGGGAGACCATGTAGGCGAATGCTTCGAGTTCTTGTGATTTTGCGATGAGTTCTTCGAAGAGGCGGTCCATTTCGGATTCGGCGGCTCGTTTGTCGGTGGTGTCTTCCTTGAGTGCGATGAAGTGTGTGATGTTGCCGTCGGGGCCGGTGATGGGGCCGATGAAGGCTTGTTCCCAGTAGGGGGTGCCGTCTTTTTTGAGGTTGCAGAGTTCGCCGTGCCATTCGTGGCCGGAGGTGATGGCCATCCAGAGTTGTTTGTATTCTTCGGGTGATGTGTGGCCGGATTTGAGGAATCGGGGGTTTTTGCCGATGGATTCTTCGGGTGTGTATTGGTTCATGGCGGTGAAGCTTGGGTTTACGTATTCGATGATGCCGTGGGAGTCGGTGATGATGATGGCGATGGGGGATTGTTCGATGGCGTGGGAGAGGATGCGGAGGCGTTGTTCGTAGGCGTGGCGTTCGGTGACGTCGATGCCCATGGTGAGCATGATGGTTTCGCCGTCGATGTCGGTGAAGGGGTAGGAGTACATGAGGAATCGTTTGTTGTTGGGGAGTTTGCGTTCGGAGGGTGGGTTGGGTTCGTGTGGGTGGGGGGTGGTGCAGCATGGGCAGGGGGATGTGTGGCAGTAGAGGGTTTCGTGGCATTTTTGGCCGATGGCGTTGCCGAAGTTGTCGCGGAATGTGCGATTGGTGAATATGAGGTTGAAGTCCTGGTTGCGGAGGTAGACGATGGCGGGGATGGTGTCGAGGATGGAGAAGAGGCGTTTGCGTTCGTCCTGGAGGCGTGTGACGAGTTCGATGCGGTCGGTGATGTCGTCGATTACGACGGTGTAGTCGGAGGGGCCGGGGCGTGAGGGTGTTTCTGGTGAGAGGGAGACGAGGGTCCACATGGTGGTGTTGTCTGTGCGGTGGAGTTGGATGGTTTCGTTGTGGATGGGTTCTTTGTTGTCGATTTTGGTTTGGAATCGTTTCAGGATTATTGTGTCTTTGATGAATTCGGATATGTTGTGTTTTTCGAGTTGGAGGTGGCTGTCGGCTTTGACGAATCGTGCGGTGGCGGGGTTGGCGTGTAGTATGGTGCCGTCGGGTGAGATGCGGAATATGGCGGCGGAGGTGGTGTTGATCATGCGTTCGTAGCGTTCGGCTTCGGTGGTGGATTTTTTGTGGAGTGATGTGAGGAATATGGCGATGGCGATGATGATGGTGATGCCGGTGGCGATGGCGGCGAGGTGGAAGGTGATGATGTGGCGTTTGCTGTTGTTGTGGGTGGCAACTGCGTTGTCGAATGGCATGGAGATGGTGATGCCGCCGATGATGTCGCCGGGTTTGTAGCCTTGGGTGGTGTGGCAGCGGAGGCAGTTTTTGTCTGCCTTGAGGGGGGCCATGTAGCGGAAGGTGTAGTGGCCGTCCGGAGTTTTGCCGAGGGTGGAGCGTTCGAGCGTGTGTTGTTTTGAGAAGGATTCGAGTGCGGTGGTTTCCCATTTGTCTGGTGAGTTGGCGGGGCGTATGGGTTTGAGGCTTGTGATGTGGATGCGGATGCCTTCGCGGGAGTTGGAGATGTCGGAGAGTTGGCGGATCATGTATTCGGGGTTGATTCTGGTGAGTTCGATGCCGGTGGTGGTGGTGAGGTCGCGTTGTTTATCCTTTTTTAGAAATGGGTTTTTTCCGGTGCGGGGTGTGACCGGCACATAGACGCCGTGGTGGCTGGCGTTCCATTCGCGGGTGTCGTCGATGAGGGTGAATATGGCGCGGGACTGGCTGGTGGCGGTTTTGGCGAATTCTGCGTCTCTGTCCTTTAGTGAGATGCGCATGCTGATGAGGACTGTCAGTATCCACAGTATCGCGAAAAACGAAGTGGTACACCTGATCGCCTTGCCCATGTCGATCTGTTGTTTTTGCGCATCCCTGTGAGTCATGCTTAGGAAATGTCCCGGGGCGAGTATGAATGAAAGGGCTCCGCAGACAGGCGGCGGATCGATAGCCGTGCACCGCCTGATGGCGCGCCGGAAGCCCGGTGAGTCAAATAAGATGATAACAGATAGTTGTATATATTACCATTGAATTATAAGAGGGCGTGACGCATGCGGCTGCGCTTGAGCCACATGCCCGCTCCGCGATCCGAAAGGACCGGCAGGAGTGCTCCACAGGGTGGATTATGCCATGAGAGTAAAAACTTAATACCGAAACAGGACCATTTCAAAAGACAAAACTATGGATATTTCGAAAAAAACAGAATAACCGCTCAAGTAATTTCCCAATCGTGCCGTTAACAACAGTGTAGGGTTTGCAAGAGAAGGCAAGGATGCCTCTCAAGATTCCTAATAAAAAACAATCATGGAGGATGCACAATGAGCGTCATCAACACTAACATTTCTTCACTCATCGGTCTCAACAACATCAGAAAGACCGAAAGCGGTCTTCAGACCTCACTGACAAGGCTTTCGTCAGGTCTCAAGATCAACGTGGCAGCCGACGACCCGAGCGGTCTCGCCATCGCCAAAGGCATGGAAGCGCAAATCGGCGGCATCAACATCGCCATCCAAAACGCCGAAGACGGCATCAGCCTCATCCACACCGCCGACGGCGCCCTCGCGGAAACTCAGGATATCCTCATGAGAATGCGCGACCTCGCAGTGAGATCATCCAACGAAGCAACTCTCACGGTAGCGGACCAGCAGAGACTCGACAACGAATTCAGAAGCCTCAAGGACGAACTCCAGAGAAAATCCACGGCAGTAACCTTCAACACAAAAACCCTCTTCAGCACATACTTCTCAGGCGATGGCGCCGGTCAGATCGGCCGCATGCTCCAGGTCGGCCCGGACAACCTCGACGTGCACCAGCTCACCATCTACATCCCCCAGCTCGGACTCTCCGGACTCGGCCTCAGCCAGACGGGTGGCAACTTCGCCAATATCACCAGCATGGCAGCAGCCAAAGAAGCCATCAGCTACGTCCAGGCAGCCATCGACCTCACATCCAATGTCCGCGCCACCCTCGGTATCCAGGAACGCCGCATCAATCACTGCATCGACGACCTCTCTGCCGAAAGCACCAACATCTCGGCCGCCAAGAGCAGAATCTATGACGCCGACATGGCAGCCGAAATCAGCGGCTACACCAAACTCCAGATCCTCCAGCAGACTGGCATGGCGATCCTCGCACAGGCCAACTCACAGCCGCAGAATGTACTCCAGCTCCTGAAATAATAACCTTTCAAACGGTAAGTAGATGCGACCCGCCTGAACAGTAGGCGGGTCGCATGTCTACATATACGCAAACAGGCGGCAGGGACGCTTGCCTGTCAAAAGTTCATGGAGGGGCACTATGAGTGTAATCAACACCAACATTTCATCGCTAATCGGTCTCAACAACATGCGAAAGACCGAGCAGGGCCTTCAGACATCTCTATCAAGACTGTCCTCAGGCCTGAAAATCAACGTCGCGGCGGACGACCCGAGCGGACTCGCCATCGCCAAAGGCATGGAGGCCCAGATCGGCGGCATCAATATCGCCATCCAAAACGCCGAAGACGGCATCAGTCTTATCCACACCGCCGACGGCGCACTCGCCGAAACGCAGGACATCCTCATGCGTATGCGCGACCTCGCGGTCAGAGCTTCCAACGAAGCCACCCTCACAACCGCTGACCTGACGCGTCTCGATGACGAATTCACCAGCCTCAAAGACGAACTCCAGCGAAAAGCGGGCGCGGTATCCTTCAACACAAAAACGCTCTTCAGCGGCGTATTCTCCAATGGCGGCACCGGACTCATGCTCCAGGTCGGCCCCGACAATCTCGCCGTCCACCAGCTCACGATCTATATCCCCGAACTCGGCCTCTCCGGCCTTGGCCTCGTGTACCCCATCAACATGGTCAGCACCACGGTCGTCGGCGAAGCCCAGATCACTAACCTCGCCAACGCTAAAACCGCCATCGACTACGTACAGTCGGCCATCAACATCACATCCAACGTCCGCGCGAGCCTCGGTATCCAGGAACGCCGCATCAATCACTGCATCGACGATCTCTCCGCCGAAAGCACCAACATCTCGGCCGCCAAGAGCCGAATCTATGACGCAGACATGGCAGCCGAAATCAGCGGCTACACCAAACTCCAGATCCTCCAGCAGACCGGCATGGCGATCCTCGCACAGGCCAACACGCAGCCGCAGAACGTACTGCAGCTCCTGCAGTAAAAAAAATACGCGGCATCCCGAAAGGATTGAGGAGATGCGGCGTTTAAAATAACAAACATATCCCAGAGGCACGGACGCCCTCTGAATCATTCATGGAGGAATACCAGCAATGAGCGTAATCAACACAAATCTCTCTTCACTGATCGGTCTCAACAACATCAGAAAGACCGAACAGAGCCTTCAGACATCTCTCACAAGACTGTCCTCAGGCCTGAAAATCAACGTCGCAGCCGATGATCCGAGCGGTCTCGCCATCGCCAAGGGCATGGAAGCCCAGATCGGTGGCATCAATATCGCCATCCAGAACGCCGAAGACGGCATCAGCCTCATCCACACCGCCGACGGCGCACTCGCCGAGACTCAGGATATCCTCATGCGCATGCGCGACCTCGCGGTCAGAGCCTCCAACGAAGCTACTCTGACGGATTCCGACCTCAGCCGTCTCAACAGCGAATTCACCAGCCTCAAGGATGAACTCCAGCGCAAGGCAAACGCAGTCACTTTCAACACAAAGACACTCTTCAGCGGCATTTTCTCCAACGCCGGCACCGGACTCATGCTCCAGGTGGGCCCCGACAATCTCGATGTCCACCAACTCACGATCTATATCCCCGAACTCGGCCTCTCCGGCCTCGGTCTCCGCTTCGCCGCCGGCTCGGCTACGATTTCGATCGTTGCCGATGCGAAAACCGCAATCGACCTCGTGCAGTCGGCCATCAACATCACATCCAACATCCGCGCGAGCCTCGGCATCCAGGAACGCCGCATCAATCACTGCATCGACGACCTCTCTGCCGAAAGCACCAACATCTCGGCCGCCAAGAGCAGAATCTATGACGCCGACATGGCAGCCGAAATCAGCGGCTACACCAAACTCCAGATCCTCCAGCAGACTGGCATGGCGATCCTCGCACAGGCCAACTCCCAGCCGCAGAACGTACTGCAGCTCCTGCAGTAAAACCGCACACTATCTCAAGGATAATCAGCCGGCCTCCTGTATCACGGGCCGGCCTTTCCCCAAACACTCCCGCCCCATGAGAGTGTTTCGGAAAAGCGGATATAAACCAGTCAAATATTTCCGCGAGGAGACGCAGGCGCTCCATACTAATAATTACATGCCGACAAAGGCAGCTTGCGTGGAACCGGAGGAGTTGCGTCGCTGACACAGGCAGACGCGGCCTTCGGTTTTCCCGTTTTCCGGAAAAGCCTTACGCCTCTGTACATAATACCATGTCATAACAACTGAATAATGGCACGTGAACCCGCCTTGCGCCGCTCGCGGCACAGGCGGAACCGCATTTGCGTATCAGGGCGCCATCGTGTGCCGGAGCCGCAAGGCGGGATGGAGGGCAAGCCATCGCCGGGCCGCCCGTGATCAGGAGCCTTATGTGGATCATGCGCATCTAAATGCAGTCATTGCAGATTGTGAAGGCTTTTGCGTTCACAAACGACAGGCCGGTATCAGCCGATAAGTGCGGTACGGGCCGTTTTACGTTGTCTGCGGACTGCTTTCCCGGCTTCCGGGCTGAATGGTATGAATGCAGAGAGTCGATGCCAGCCGTTTTTCTCTCAGGCCTCATCAGGTCTGTGGAGTGTTTGTGAGTGCGCTATCCACGTTTTCCAGGGCGCGTGCGGCTGTGTGTGACTGTCGAAGGGATGCCGCATAATTTGAAATGAGATGAATATATATAAAATTGTGAACGACAGGTGAATGAATGGTCTGATTTGAGAGAGAAGATAATAACGATCCCGCTCCTTGAGTGGAAAGGATGACGTGGACATGGTCGCAGGCAGCGCGCCGGAGGGTGATTGTGCGTATGGAAATATGTCGCAAGTGTACCTCGTGTATTCGTATATGGATAGATAGTCCATAGCGGATATGGTGGCGTGCGGGGCTTGTGTGCCGTATATGCGGCATCACGGGCTGGATGGCAGGCGACGTGATTTGCGGTCAAGCGAGGGCGGAGGTCTATATGCGATTGCCGGTCGCTGTCCGTGTAATGGCGGGTGGCGGGACAGGAGCAGTCGCGGTTGTCGTGTATGCGCGGTAAGTTGACGGGCGTGATGCCGGTGCCGCTGCATAGAGTACTTTGACATTTAAATATGTATTATTCCGTTCGTCCATGGCACGGCTGATTTTCGACATTTGACAAGTTCACATATATGCAAAAAAACGAAAAAAAATATAAAAGAAAACCATGAAGGAGGTGGTGGCAGTCTTACTCACTAGGAGGACTTACGCTGGGAATGCATCCTTGCGGCTTACCGGACAGGAAAATCCGGGAAAATGGCTAAACAGGAGATCGCTGGCGTGATCACAGGCCGGCATGTATGTGGATTCCCCAATGGAATCCGGGCAACGCGCTCACCGGGGCCGGCAATCTCCGGCCGGCATTTATCATCCAGAGCGCGCGATGAGCGATACCGCGCTTGAGGCTGACGATCATAAAGTTTCGGAAGCCCGGGCGGCTTCGAGATCGCACACGGTATGCAGGCTCTTTCATGGAGATCGAAGCAGGAAGAAATCATCACGGACTTAATCCCGGGACGGTTTTCGATGTATCGATCACTTGGTGTCAGCAATAGACGCCTACTCATGATCGAGTTTGGCAACAACGCTTCACGGCAAGACTGAATACGCTGCTCCCGGTGCCTGGCATCGGGGATCGAAGGCTCGATGGAGTATTCAGCGATTACACGCAGGATCAGATATTGCAGCTAACCGGGAAATGCCCGCATCGTTGCAATAACACACTAACAGGGCATGGGCAGTACGCTGCACCGTGCGAAAATGACACAGGAGGCATTATGCCGGGAAGCGCCCGGCAGGGCGGGTAAGGAGACCCGTTGCGGCTAATACCCACATCATGGATGATGGAGGACACAAATGGTTATCAACACAAACGTAAACGCGCTTATCGGCCTCAACAACATGAGATCGACAAGCAACAGCATGAGCGGCACGCTCCAGAGACTCTCATCCGGCCTCAAGATCAACACTGCGGCCGATGACCCCAGCGGTCTGGCAATCGCAAAGGGCATGGAAGCTCAGCTCGGCGGCATCAGCGTCGCTATCCAGAACGCCGAAGACGGCATCAGCCTCATCCACACCGCCGATGGCGCGCTCGCCGAAACCCAGAACATCCTTCTCAGAATGCGCGACCTCGCCGTAAGAGCAGCCAACGAAGCCACCCTCACCGACGCGGACGTCAATCGCCTCAACAACGAGTTCTCAAGCCTCAAAAGCGAACTCCAGCGCAAATCGGAAGCCGTTACATTCAACACCAAAACCCTCTTCAGCGGCATCTTCAGCGCAGGGCTCCAGCTCCAGATCGGCGCCGACAACAAGACCACCATGCAGCTCGCCATCCAGATTTCCTGCATGGGCGTCTCCGCACTCGGACTCTCCGTCGACGGCACAGCCGCCACAGTCATCGGCCTCTCAGCCGGATATGCCGGCGCAGCTACCGCCATGTCGGCAGCCGGCATCGCCATCTCGGCCGTTCAGACCGCCCTCAACAAAATTTCAGACGTCAGAGCCACACTCGGCATCCAGGAACGCAGACTCAACTATGCGATCAATGACCTCAGCGCCGAATCCATCAACATCGCCGCCGCGAAAAGCAGAATCATCGACGCCGACATGGCCTCCGAAATCAGCGAGTACACCAAGCTCCAGATACTCCAGCAGAGCGGCATGGCGATCCTCGCGCAGGCCAACTCGCAGCCCCAGAACATCCTTTCGCTGCTCCAGTAATCTGACGTGTGGACAAATAATAGAGTGCGGCGCCATGCGCCCCGCACAAATCAGACGCAATAAGGAGGGGCCGGACCATTTCCGGCGGCGGGGACGGACCCCCGCTTCCTGGCTAATAACTTACATTGGACACGGAGGTTTCCAAAAATGGTTATCAATACAAATACCAATGCGCTCATCGGTCTCAACAACATGAGACTCACCAGCAACAGCATGAGCGGCACACTCCAGAAACTCTCGTCGGGCCTCAAGATCAACACCGCGGCCGACGATCCCAGCGGCCTTGCGATCGCCAAAGGCATGGAAGCCCAGCTCGGCGGCATCAACGTCGCCATCCAGAACGCCGAAGACGGCATCAGCCTCATCCACACAGCCGACGGCGCGCTCGCCGAAACCCAGAACATCCTCCTCAGAATGCGCGACCTCGCAGTCAGAGCCTGCAACGAAGCCACTCTCACCGATGATGACCGCGCACGCCTCAACAACGAGTTCACAAGCCTCAAGGCCGAAATCGTCAGAAAATCGACTGCCGTCACATTCAACACCAAAACCCTCTTCAGCACCTACTTCTCAAGCAACGGCACCGACCCCGGCAGAGCTCTCCAGATCGGCCCGGACAACAGCACAAATCTCCAGCTCACCATCTTCATCACCAACCTCGGCCTCAGCGGCCTCAATCTCGTATCCGATGCCGGCGGCGGCATGTCCGCCGTCATCTCCAACAACCTCGCCGACAACCAGGTTGCCATCGACATGGTGCAGTCAGCTCTCAACATCGTCTCCAACCTCAGAGCTTCACTCGGCATCCAGGAACGCCGCATCAACTACGCGATCAATGACCTCAGCGCCGAATCCATCAACATCGCGGCCGCCAAGAGCAGGATCATCGACGCCGACATGGCTTCCGAAATCAGCGAGTACACCAAGCTTCAGATACTCCAGCAGAGCGGCATGGCGATCCTCGCACAGGCCAACGCGCAGCCCCAGAACATACTTTCGCTGCTCCAGTAATCTCTGCGTCTGGACAATCAACTAACAAAGCGCGGCACCCACGGGTGCCGCGCACCCCAGATACTTTAGGGAGGTGCCGGGCCATATCCCGGCGGCGGGGACGGACCCCCGCCTCACGGCTAATTTCTTCACCGGACACGGAGGTTTCCAACAATGGTTATCAACACAAACGTAAACGCCCTTATCGGCCTCAACAACATGAGATCGACCAGCAACAGCATGAGCGGCACGCTCCAGAGACTCTCATCGGGCCTCAAGATCAACATCGCAGCCGATGACCCCAGCGGCCTCGCCATCGCCAAGGGCATGGAAGCCCAACTCGGCGGCATCAGCGTCGCCATCCAGAACGCCGAAGACGGCATCAGCCTCATCCACACAGCCGATGGCGCTCTCGCCGAAACCCAGAACATCCTCCTCAGAATGCGCGACCTCGCAGTAAGGGCAGCCAACGAAGCCACCCTCACCGACGCGGACGTCACTCGCCTCAACAACGAATTCACAAGCCTCAAGGAAGAAATCCAGCGCAAATCGAATGCCGTCACATTCAACACCAAAACTCTCTTCAGCGGCATGTTCAGCGCAGGTCTCCAGCTCCAGATCGGAGCCGACAACAAGACCACCATGCAACTCGCCATCCAGATTTCCTGCATGGGCGTCTCCGCACTCGGACTCTCCGTCGACGGCGACCCGCTTACAGTCATTGGCCTCTCAAATGGCTATCTCGGCGCAGCTACCGCCATGTCGGCAGCCGGCGCAGCCATCTCAGCCGTCCAGGCAGCTCTCAACAAAATTTCAGACGTCAGAGCTACACTCGGCATCCAGGAACGCAGACTCAACTACGCAATCAATGACCTCAGCGCCGAATCCATCAACATCGCTGCCGCCAAAAGCAGAATCATCGACGCCGACATGGCCTCCGAAATCAGCGAGTACACCAAACTCCAGATCCTCCAGCAGAGCGGCATGGCGATCCTCGCGCAAGCCAACTCTCAGCCACAGAACGTACTCTCGCTCCTCCAGTAACAGATTTTCCACGGACCTGCAAAAAAGCGCGGCACTTCTACGCCGCGCTTTTTCTGTTTGGCCCAAAGGCGGCAAGCCCGTTATGCTTGCGCAAGCCTTGCCCGATTCACTCGCACAATATATTCTATATTATCGGCGCCGGCCCAGTCCGGCGGCACTTGCAAGAGCATGATTCAATTCGCACTGACACATCGTCAAAACGTAAAAGGAGCAACACGATGGCGACGAAATACGGCGGCTACATGGATGTCACCCTTGACATCGACCTTACCACAATAACGGTCGGCAAATATGACATTCCTGACGAAGACCGCAGGAAATTCATTGGCGGCAAGGCTCTCGCGGCAAAAGTCCTCTATGACAACCTGCCCGCCGGAGTCGATCCACTCGCTCCCGAAAACATCATGGTCTTCATGACCGGCCCCCTCACGGGCACCGGCGCGCCATGCTCGAGCAGATTCGACGTCTCCACCAAAAACGTACTCACTTACGGCATTGCCAGCTCCAACTGCGGCGGCACCTTCGGCATGAAGCTCAAACACGCCGGCTGTGACGGACTCATCCTGCGCGGCAAGGCCGAAAAGCCCACAATCCTCGTCGTCACCGAAGACGGAGTCGAATTCGTCGACGCCCGCGACCTCTGGGGCGCGGACACCGAAGTCACTCAGGAAAAACTCATCCACCGCTACGGCCGCAGCACCGGCATGGTCGTCATCGGCCCTGCAGGCGAAAATCTCGTGCGCTACGCCTGCATCATATCCGGCGAACGCGCCGCGGGCCGCTGCGGAGTCGGCGCCGTCATGGGCTCGAAAAACATCAAGGCCATCGTTGCGTGGGGAGCAAAAGAAATTCCGGTGCACAATCCCGCAAAATTCAAGGCCGGCGTCAAGGACTGGGTCCACAAACTTCGCGCCCATCCCGTCACGGGCGGCTCACTGCCAGCCTACGGCACAGCCGGACTCCTCAACACGGCCAACCTCACTGGCACACTGCCCACACGCAACTTCAGCGGCGGCACCCACCCCGAAGCATGGAAAGTCTCCGGCGACGAAATGGCCCGCAATCACCTCGTATCCAACACTGGCTGCGTCTCATGCCCCATCCGCTGCGCCCGCCAGGTCAAAGTCGAAGGGAAAGTCGTCAAGGGCCCCGAATTTGAAACGCTCGGCCTCTTCGGCCCCAACATCGACGCATCAAACATCCAGAAGATATTCGACTGGAACTACAAGATGGACCTCCTCGGCATGGACACCATCACGTGCGGCTCCACCATCGCGCTCGCCATGGAGCTTTCCGAAAAAGGCATGTGGAACAACGGTCTTTCGTTCGGACGCATCGAAGAAATGGACACCATATTCGATGATATCGCCTATCGCCGTGGCATCGGCAACGACCTCGCCGAAGGCACGCTGCGCATCGCGGCGAAATACGGCGGCTCCGAATTTGCCATGCACGCCAAAGGCATGGAATTCGCCGCCTACGAACCCCGCCGCGCCGTCGGCCACGGACTCGGCTACGCCACCAGCAACCGCGGCGGCTGCCACATCAACGGCGGCTACCTCATCTACTTCGAAGCAATCGGCCCCGTCCTCATGGGTCCCCAGACGCGACGCGGCAAACCCGAATTCTGCGCACTCCAGCAAAATCTCATGGAAGCCGTCTCAATGGCAGGCAACTGCATCTTCACCACTTACGCCTTTATCCCCGGCGCCACCACAAAATTCGTACCGCCAGCCTCCACAATGGCGCGCATCACCGCAAAAGTACTCGAAGGCTCCGGCGCAATGATGAAACACCAGAGCCGTCTCCTTACCGAAACACGCCTCCCGCTCCATGTCCCCATCGTCCCTCACACATCCGTCCTTACGGCACTTACCGGCATGAATCTCGATCTCGGCCATTTCGCGGTAGCAGGCGAAAGAGGCTTCAACCTCGAACGCATGTTCAACCATCGCGAAGGTCTCACATCCACCGACGACGCGCTCCCCAAACGACTCACCGACATCCCGCAGGTGCCAGATCGGCCCGACACCGTAGTCCCGTTGCGCCAGCTCCTCGATGACTACTACATCGTGCGTGACTGGGACAAAAACGGACTCCCCACCGAACGTGTCCTCAAACGCCTCGGCCTCGAATTTACCTACCCCGATCTCCACAAGGCGCAGCAGCGCGCCGCCACGGGCGACAACGACGGCATGAAACGATTCGCGGGCGAAGCCGAACGATTCCAGCGGATATACCAGGCCTTTGTCACCCAAAACGCACAGATCGAAGAAAACAGACCAGCACTCGAAAAAGAAGTGCGGCGTGAGCTCGCCATCGCCAGAGGCGCGAAAATCTACGGCGCGCAATTCTCCGTAGACGCCGCCCGCTGCCGCTCATGCGGACTGTGCTCCAGAGCCTGCCCCGCAGGCGCCGTCAACTGGGTCGAAGGCTGCGGCCACGCCGAAATAGACAGCGAAAAATGTATCGGATGCGGCAAATGCTACTTCGCCTGTCCGCGTAATTTCTGCGCCATCAAACTCGAAAAATCAGCCGCCCGCCGCCAGTCATGCGACATGACAGCTTATGAAATCAGTGCGGACAAGTGCAAAAGCTGCGGCATGTGCGCAAAAAAATGCCCCACTGGCGCTATCGAGTGGGAGCGCAAACAGCCAGCCGTCATCATCACCGAAGCCTGCGTCAAATGCGGTCTCTGCCGCACGGCCTGCCCGCCGAAATTCGACGCTATCATGCTCAACGGCGAATTCAAAGCCGTCAATACCCCGGCCGAAGCGCCTGAAAGCAGGTAACCGCCATGCCTTACAGAATCGACACAAAAGAGTGCAGCCGCTGTCAGATGTGCATGGACGCATGTCCCGCCGACGCGATCGAGCGCGATGAGAATTTCCTGTTTTTCATCAATGACGAAAAGTGTATCAAGTGCGGCGAATGCGCGCGCGTATGTCCCGTGCAGGGAGTATATGACGAAGCGTGATGCCGAATGGCATAGCTATCCGGCCACAGGCCTGGTCATCCGGTAGTAGCCCTTGTTTTTCCCGGCGATCTTCACCTTATAGTGGAGAGTGACGCAGTAGCCGAGTCTTTCGTAGAGCGCCTTTGCTCCGGGATTGCTGGCGTCCACTTCGAGAGCCATTGCCTGCATGCCCTGCCGCGCTGCGGTCTCACGGGCGTTTTCCATCAGCATTTTACCGATCCCGAGTCCTCTGAACCCACTGTCAACCGCGATGTTGCTCACGTAGTATTCGCCGGGGTAAATCCTGCCGGCGTAGCGGTTCAGTTGCAGCAGTAGCGGCAGCCGGGCGAGAAGTTCGAGTCCGCTTTCGCGCAGCACGAGGAGGCTTGTAGCGATATCTTCGCGCCGCTTTTCCTCATGTGTGCAGCCGAGCAGCATGCCGGCGGGCGTCCCGTCCGCGTCGGCGAATGTGACGTGGCGCATGCTGAAGAAATTGGCGGGATGGGCGAACAGCCTTTCGAGAGAAGCCTGAAATCCGCGCCCAAGTACATGCGGGAGCATCGGAGATGACTCGATCACGAGCCGGGCGAATGTCCGCGCGTCCTTCGCGGCTGGTTTTCTGAGTGTTACGGCGGTCATCTTGCGCCTCCATTTTCGCGAATGTCTATTCCCGTTTTGCCCAACCATTATTGATGCGGTCCACAAGGTCGTCGAGTGTGGGGATGCCGCTTGTGGCGTCGACTGTCTCCACGCACGAAGCGCCGGCGCCGAGCGCTATTTCGACCGTGTTTTCGAGGGTGTGAGCCCTGAGGAGTCCTGCGAGAAAGCCTGAGATCGTGCAGTCGCCCGCGCCGGTGGTGCCTCTGGCCTCGACATGGAAGCATGGGGACTGGATTTCGCGGTCCGCCCAAGAGGTCAGGACCGGCGAACATTTGCCGGCGCGTGCCATGCGGTCTACGTCAGCGGTGCGCACGTAGAGGCCGCGGTCGCCGAGCTTGATGCCTGCGACGGCCACGCCATAGTTGACAAGCTTGCCGGCGAGCCGCCGGAGGAGTTCGACAGATGCGCCCTCGATGATGTTTTCCGCGCCGTGCGTTTCGACGAGCGTGTGGTGTGTGGAGGGTTCGAGCATATAGACGGTTTCGTCGAAACTCGGGAGGAAAATATCGACGAAGGGCAACACGCCCATCATGTAGGCATTCCAGTCGATCTTGCCTGCGGGCGAGTCGGGATCGGGCTTGGCGACGTCGAGTGAAGTGGTGGTTTCGTGGTTTTTAGCCTTGCGGAATATGGCGATGAGTTCCGCGCCGTCATTGATCCAGATGCGGCGCAGGCTTGAGGGATAGCCGATGTGAAATATGCGCGCCGCGTCGAGGCGAGCGTCGTCGACGTCTTCGGCGCCGTAGGTGTTGTTGACGCCGGGATGATGGATGAAGATGCGGTCTTTGCCGGGCATGGTGATGATGAATGTGTGCGCGGTGCTTTCATCCTTGATGACAGAGATGCCCGAGGCGAAATCCGGAGAGACTTCGCTGATGATGCGTGTGAGCACGCGGCCGAAGTAGTCGTTGCCGACTTTTGCCGACATCTGTACGTCGAAGCCGAGGCGGTGCAGGGCGAGGCCGGTGTTTGCGGTGCTGCCGCCGGAAGCGAGCAGGGTGGGGCCTGCGTGTATGTTTTTGCCGGGCACGAACATTTCGCCGAGGCCGCCCTCGCGTCCTTCGAGTCCGGGGATTATGTCGAGTGTGATGTTGCCGCCGAGAAATACGTCCATGTTGTTGCGCCTCTTGTAGTGCTTTGCCGGGAGCACTGATTTCACATAGATTTTACTCCCGTTTCCGGTCCGTGTGAATCATGGGTGCGAAAGTGGATGGCGCGGGAAATGAAAAGGGGAGCCCGTTTGGAGCGGGTTCCCCTTTGGTGTTATAGAAGAGAAGGTGCGGATCAGAACCTGATTTCGACTTCGGCGTGGTCTTTCATGGGGAATTCGATCGAGTAGATGCCGGAGGCGACTTCGGTGGGTCTGATGGTGGCGGAATTGTTGACGCTGGCTTCTTTGGGGGTGAGGCCCGGAGCGGACTGGAAGTAGACTTTGCCTTTGCGGTTGGCCGGGGCCGTGATGGAGAAGGAGAGGATTTTGGAGGATGGGCAGAAGGACTGGGAAGTGAGGTCGACGCCGCCCTGTGTGAAGTGGAAGGTGGTGGCGATGACGGCAGGCTGTGCGGCGACTTTGCGGATGCCGATGATGCGGCCCGAGTGTTTTTTGAAGTTGCCGCCGTCGATGCGGCCTGTGATGGTGCCGAGATATTTGTCGGCCCAGAGGTCGAATGCGTGGTACTGTGAGGCGGGGTCGAGTCCGACGGCGGAGAGTTCGACTGATTTTGATTCGTCGCTGTCAGTCCAGTTGATGAATCCGAAGATGTAGGCGCTGTCGAAGGCGCGTTCGAATTTGTGATAGAAGATGGAGCCGACGGGGCCGTCGAAGAGGTCGACCGGGACAGCGGAGTAGGGGAGCGGCGGGATGAGGCGCTGAGCGAGCTGGATGGATTCGTCGGTGAGTTGTGTGAGGTCGTCGCTGATGAAGAGCGGGCCGCCGGTCATGGCGACGCTTGTGGCGTGAGCGAAGACTTCGTCGCGTGAGAGCTTTGTGTCGGAGAGGCGGCACATGAGGCAGTCCGGGTCGCCGAGTCCCCATGTGGGGTTGAGGAAGTAGCGGGCGTGTAGTACGCGGCCCGCGTTGCGGACGCCGGGGCCCGTGGGGTGGCCGAGTATGTCGCCGGTGAATTTGCCGTACCAGTAGTGCGCGGTGTCGCCGGAGATGCGGTTGCCGTTGACGAGGCCGAGAGTGAGGCCGAGGGGGATGCCGCAGCCGAGGATGTAGCAGTCGTCGCCGGCGGCGTCGCGGATGGTGGAGAGACCGCGGCGGAAGGCTTCGGCGCGGGTGGCTGTGGGGTCGTAGCGGATGCCGTCGATGGCGCCGTTGTACATGAAGTCGATTTTGATGTATTTGTAGCCCCATTTGTTGACGATGGTGTCGATGATGTGGTGGAGCCATCGGAGCATGTCGGGGTTGGTGGTGTCGAGTGAATAGACATTGCCGGGTGAGTAGGGAGCGGGCCAGATGGTGGGGCGGCGCAGGCTCTGTTTGTCGCTTTTGACGAACCAGTCGCGGTGTTCCTTGAAGATTTTGCTGCGTTCGGTGGCGAAGAAGGGCGCGAGCCAGAGGCCGGGCTCGAAGCCTGCGGTGCGGATGCGGTTGGCCATCCATTCGATGCCGTGGGGAAATTTCTGGGTGGATTCGAGCCAGTCGCCAGGTGCGGGCTCATAGCCGTCGTCGACCTGGAAGATGTCGATGGCGAGGCGGTCGCGGAGGTCTTTTGCGGCGTCGATGTTGTTGCAGATGACCTGCTCGTTGAGCTTGTAGTAATAGTAGTACCATGAGCACCAGCCGACGGGGATGCGGGGAGTGACGGGCGGAGTGTGTTGGCGCGCGGAGAGAGTGGCGTAGGTTTTCAGTGGGGAGTCGAAGGCGAGAGGGGCTTTAGCCGCGGTGCCGGTGACTGGCAGGAGGACGAATTCTTCGGAGGCGAGCTCGGTGCCGGCGGCAGCGATCTTGCCCTCGCCGCGGCTGACTGATTTGAAGTGGTGGAGGTAGCCGCCGCGGGATTTGAAGCTGATCTGTCCGAGTTGGTTGGCGAGTGTGGTGAATCCGGCGACAATGATGTTGCCCGAAGTGTTGTCGCGGACTGCGCCGACGCATTCGCCGATGAAGTAGCCTCTGGTGCGGGGCATGCCGACGGGCGGATTTTCGATGGGATCGAATATGAGCGAGTAGCGGCCCATTTTGACCTTGTCGTGTTCGCTGTGGACGCCGCAGTGGCTCCATGTGAGCAGGCCATTGCGCAGGAACATGTATTCGTGGCCGCTGCCCGGGCCGAATAGTGCAGCGCCGGTCGTGCGATCCATGTAGAAGGGGTAGAAGTCGACGCCACTCACGTCGTAGGCGGATTTGTTGTCGAGGAGGACCCTGAATGAGAATCCTGCGGTTTCTTCGAGAGGCGTGACCTGGAGTTCGAGACAGTAATTCGTGCGGGCGAAGGAGTGGGCGATGTGGACGGTGCCGGCCTGCCCGGTGGCGATGCGCGTGGTGGCTTCGGAAGTGCGCAGCCAGAGGTTTTCCTTGGTGAGGTGGATGGCGGAGTGCGCGCCAGTCAGCACTTCATGGCTGTCGGCAGTATTGATGATGGAGTATGTGCCGTCAGACCTGTCGTAGACAAATTCGAGGTTACCGGATTTCAGAATTTCTTTCAATGGATTTCCTCCCGAGTCAGATGATGTATGACCGGCTTGCGATATTCTCCGTGTCACCGAATCCCGCTCGCGGTTTCACCGGAATTTTGAAAGGACATTATATCAGATAATTAGCGCGTGGGGTACTGCAAGATTTCGCCATGGCGGGTGTGGGGAGTGTCGGATCAGGAGGGCAGGGGGCCGCTGTGCAGTATTGAGGAGATAGCTGCGGCTGCGTGTGTGACATCGGGGCTTTCGGTGATGGCTGACACGACGGCGGCGCGGCGGATGCCTGCAAGTGTGAGAGCTGCCGCGCGGTCGAGGTCGATGCCGCCGAGGGGAAAGGCTGGGATGGTGAGTGCGTTGGCGACTGTTATTGCGCCTTCGATGCCGATGGGTGGACGGGGTAAGGATGACGATGTGGTGGGAAACAGGGGGCTGATGGTGACAGCGTCGACACCGGCTTGTTGTGCGTCGAGTGCTTCGCGGAGTGAGTGGGCGGAGTAGACGACGATGAGTTCGCGGGCATCGGCTCGGATTTTCGAAGTGTTGCCGCAGCCTGCGCCAATTTGGACTCCGTCGGCTCCGATTTTCCGTGCGATGTCGACGCGGCGGTTGAGCAGCAGGAGGCAACCGTGCGAGGCGGTGATTTCGCGGAGTGCGCGGGCGGTGTTTTCATATTCTTCATCGGAGCGTTTCCATGGGCGGAATTGGAGGCATTGCACGCCGCCCCTGACTGCTGCTGCGGCGATGTCGAGTACGTCGCGGCCGGCGCTGCGTTTGTCGTCGGTGATGAGGTAGAGGGTAACGTCGCTTATGGTCATGTGTGTGAGCTGCTTCCAAAATTATGCAAATTATTGATGTGTCAGATGTCGAATTCTGCAACGAGAACGGCATGGTCGGAAGATTTTTCGGCGCGGCGGGAGTCGATGTCGACCCAGGAGTTTTTGGACAGGGCTGCGAGTGCGGAGGTTGCCCATATATGGTCGATGCGCCAGCCTGAGTTGCGTGCGAGGCCGCCGCGTGACCGGTAGTCCCAGAAAGTGTAGTGGCCGGGTCCGGGGTTGTGGGTGCGGAAGACATCGGTGAATCCGCGAGAGATGAGATGTGCGGCGGCGGCTCTTTCCTCAGGGTGAAATCCGCATTGTCCGTCAAGCTTGTCGGGTGCATAGACGTCGATGGCGTCGGGGGCGACGTTGAAGTCGCCGCACCATGCGAGGAGTCCGGTGTTTGCGTGGTAGGTGTCGAAGTAGGTTTCGACGCGTTTGTACCACTGCATCTTGAAGTCGAATTTAGGGGTGCCTGGCGCTTCGCCCTGGGGGATGTATGTGTTGACGATGGTGATGCCGCGAATGGTGGCTTCGATGAGGCGTGCCTGTTCGGTTTCTTCGATGCCGTCGCGGAGTCCTTTCGAGATGTTGTCGAATCCGTGGCGGCTGAGGATGGCGACGCCGTTGTAGCTTTTCTGGCCGAAGTATGCGGAGTCGTAGCCGGCGGCGGCGATGGTTGCCGCGGGGAAGTCCGGGTCGGTGACTTTTGTTTCTTGCAGGCATATTGCGTCGGGGGTGTTGGCTGCGAGCCATTCGAGGAGCAGCGGCATGCGTGCGCGGACTGAATTGACGTTGAAGGTGGCGAGTCTGAACATGTAAGGGCTCCTGTTATTGCTGGTCTGGCTATTGGAAAAAACGATTGCAGTGCCGGGGGCGAATCCGGGGGTGCCAGCAGCGGGTGGAGAATGAAAAAGGGGACGGTTTCCGGGAAAGCCGCCCCCCTTGTGTTAGCTGGATAGCCAGGGTTATCTGCCGACGTTGAAGTTTTCGGAAAGTAGGTTGTAGGTGGTCTGCTGGAGCTCGGTATCGGCGTAAGCGAGCATGGCGAGGGATGAGTTGGAGATGATCTGTGATCTGGTGAGGTGAGAGATGGCGAGCGCGTAGTCGGTGTCGGCGAGAGAGGACCTGAAGGATTCGGAATTGACGGCGTAGTTGTTGAGTTCGTCGAGGATATTGTTGAGGAGTTTTTCGGTGGCGCCAAGTTTTGCGCGGAGGGTGGAAATTTCGTTGATGGCGTTGTCGACATTGGTGATGGCGTTGCCGGCGCCCGTGTTGGTGAGGAGTGTGATGCCGGCGATGCCGAGTGCCTGGGAGCGTGCGTCGGGGATGTCGATGTCGAGCTGGAATTTGGAAGCGTTGTCGGCGCCCGCGATCTGGAGTTTCTGAGGATTCATGGTGATCTGGACGTCGGAGACGCAGATGTTGCCGCCGGCGTCGAGGTAGGCGATTTTGTCGCCGTTGGGCGACCATGTGGCGTTGGAGCCGGCGAGACCGAGGTCAAATTCTTCTTCGGTGACGAAGTTGTACATATAAAGGTTGCCGCCGCGCTCGTATACGAGGTTGTCGCCGTTGGGCGACCAGTCGGCGTTGGTGCCGTTGACGTTGAGAGCGGTTGCGCCGCCGCCGTCGATGCTGGTGGTGTAGAGTTGGCCGCCATCGTCGAACACGACCTGTGTGCCGTCGTTGGAGATGGAAGCGTTGGCGCCAGAGGCGGCGATGAGTACGGGAGGGGTGGCGCCGGCGGCGGCGCCTGTGCAGCCTGCGCTGCCGGAGAGTGTGATGGCGTAGAGTCCGCCGCCTGATTCCCACGCTACGGCGTTGCCGTCCCAGGAAGTGACGACGTTTGATGCGTCGCCGTTGGGGTCGGTGGCGAGTAGCTGGTAGGATGTGCCGTTGACGAGGTAGACGTCCTGGCGTGCGGAGTCGGGTGTGGAGCGGTTGGATGTGAAGACGGATACGCCGCCTCTGAACGATGCGTCGCCGTCGCGCCAGGTCGCCCATTCGGCCGTGTTGGGGAATGGGTCGAGCGGGTCGGGGAGGGTGTCGCCGTCGGTGTCGATGTTGGAAGGCACCTGTGTGGGATCGATTTCGTCGCCGGGATTGGCATATTGGCCGCCTGGGGCGTCGAGGGGGTTGCCGGTGCGTGTGCCGGAGCCGTCCCAGTCGGCGCCGTAGGGGTTGTTGGATGCGAGGTATCCGGCTTGCCAGAGGCGGTCGTAGGAATTGCTGTCGACGATGCCGTCGTTGTCCTGATCGGGGTGGCCGGACGTCGACCAGCTCGGGACGCTGCCTGCGTTGCCTGCGTTGGAGCTCCATTGCTGTTCGATCACATCGGGGAATCCGTCGCCGTCGCGGTCGACGCTGTTTGTGAATACCGGGTCGGCGATGATCGCGGAGTCGATTTCCATGCCTGAGTGTACGGCGATCCTGACGTATCCGGTGCCGTCGGCGTCTGCGTCCACGAGTTGTTCGCTGGCGAAACTCAGTGTCTGGTTGGCGCCGGTGCCTGTCTGGTTGGTGGCGGCGGCTGTCCATGTGACGCCGTCGTCCGAAGTGTAGACGGAGAAGACTTCGCCGAGTGCGACAGTGATGTCCATCTGGTCGAAGCGTTCGGCGGCATTGCCGCCTGAAGTGTCGAGTGTGTAGGTGGCGATGTTTCTGTTGTCGCCGTCGAGGTCGACGAATGATGTCGAAGTGGCGCCGAGGGTGATGGTGTTGGTGGCGGTGAGGCTGTTGATGTCGGCAAGGGTGCCAGTGCCTGGGTCGAACTGGATGATGAGTGAGTCTGATGTCACGGTGGAGCCGAGGCTGTAGGTCTGTATTGTGCCGTCGCCCGTGCCGGAGGCGAGGAGGTTTGTGCCGGTGTCGTCGTAGATTTCGTAGTTGAGGCCGTTGGCGACGTTGATCTGGATTTCGTTGAGTTCGTCGTTGGCGTCGTCGAAGGTGAAGGTGACAGTGCGCGGATATGCGACTGGAGCGAGGTCGGTGTAAGTTTCGGTCGCGACGGCGGTGCAGGGGCCGAGCGAGTCGGTGGGGTTGAGCCTGACGTAAATCGATGAGATGTCGCCTGCGGCGGACAGGTCATAAGTGGCGTCTTCGGCGGCTGATGAGGCAAATGGCGCGCCGATCGGGAATGATGTGTAGACCCAGCTACCGGGCAGGACATTGTTAATGTGGAAGCTGGAGATCGTGGCCGCGCCGTCAGTGAAGTCGACTCTGTATACGTCGCCGCCCATGGCTGTGTGGGGCCAGGAGCAGGGGGTGTTGTAAGTATTGGATGCGGAGAAGTTGGTAACTGAGCCGCCGGAATTTGTTTCGACCCAGAATTTCGTGGCGTTGATCGTAGCGCCTGCATAATTGTATGTCGCGCCGCCGACGCCGCTGTGCAGCAGGTGGGTTGTGCCGGCTCCGTCTTCATAGTATAGGTCGTAGGCCATGCCGGCCGTGTAGTCCAGGCTGACCCTGTTTATGGCGGACAGGCCTTCGGCGAGGGCGATTTCGTAAGTCATCGGGAAAGCGTTGGCGGCGCCGGTGTCCATATCGACGGTATGGAGTGATGTATTGCCGATGGAAACGCCGCTTGTGGCGTCGGTTTCGGGATCGTCGAGGACGACCCTGACTTCGTTGGAAGTGATGTCGGATCCGAAGGAAATATTCTGGATACCGCCGTTGCCTGTCTGGGGGCCGCCGACCGTGACCCATGCGCCCGCGTTGACGTCGAATGCCTGTACGGCATAATTGACGCCCGCGGTCACGCTTACGTCCACGTTGTCGATGATGCTTGTGGAAAATGAACGTGCGAAGGCGTTTTCCATGGTGATCAGGGTCGGGTCCATCGCATAGTCGACACCTGTGGTAGAAATGATGGTGTCGGGGGCGAGAGAGTTGAGCCCGGTGCCAGTTTCGGTGGCGTCGTTGTCGTCGTTGTCAAGAGCCGCATTCCATCCGTCGCCATCGAGATCGGGGCCGGCGGGTCCTTCGGTGGGGCTGACCCAGAAATTCAGGGGGTCGTTGAAAGTGCCGGCGCCGGTAGTGTCGAAATAGCCATCGCCGACGCCGCCTTCCACGTCGGACAGGACGAAGGGGTCGGATGTGAGCTGTGTGGCGGGTCCGGCTGTGGCGTTGGTAGCTTCGTCGATGGCTATGGAAAAGATGCGGTTGATATCTCCGGGATCGACATTTCCCGGTTTCGAGCCGGTCTGGGCGCCGGTGCCGGAGACCGTGCTTGAATAGATGATGGTGCCGGAGTCATCCCATCCCGGGCTGGAGAGGTTGGCGCCGGAGACGACGGTGGTCGTATTGGCGGTGGTGACGCTCTGGACGGTGTTGCCCTGGAGGATTGGTTTGGTGTTGAATGTCACGGCGGCAGCCTGACGGTCGATTTCGTCGATGAGTGTCTGGGCTTCGTTGTTAAGTTTTGTCCTGTCCTGGCAGGTAGCCTTGAGGGTGGCTTCATTGGCGGCCCTGACGGCAAGGTCGCGTATCCTGAACAGCATCTGCTGTATTTCGTTGAGGCCGCTGTCGATCGTATGTATCAGGCTGATGCCGTCCTGCACGTTGTTGATGGCCATGCGTGTGCCGCGGGTATTGGCCTCTGCGTATTTTGCCAGATACAGGCCTGAGGGGTCATCGCTTGCCCAGTTGATCCTCAGTGATGATGAGAGGCGCTCGCGCCAGACCGAAGCGTCGGAATTGGATTTTGCGAGAGTGCTGAGCAGCAGGCGCTGGGAGTTGCTTACTTCCATATTGTCATCCCACTCCGTTTACCGTTGTCTGGGGAGTTGTCCACAGCCGCACCAACGGTTCACGGTCAGTTATTATTTACACTTGTCCATACAGTGATGCCGCACCGGGCATGACTGCAATATTCCAGGGTCTCGAATACCCTGCGGGAATCCGGGAAAAATGCCACATACCCAAAACCGGACGCCATAGTCGTGGTCGCAACGCAAGCAGACAAGCATTGCCGGTAGCGGCATGTGCGCAAAACCAATGCTGATATGTAAATGATTGACTTGTGAGCAGCAGGTTGCAGATTCGCAAACTAATGCTTTAATTCCTCCATGAGTCAAAGCACAAACTTAGTAATAGTAATGATGACCCGATTCCATTCGGGCCGACTGATTTATGGCTGCAATGCCAAAATGTGCAAAGCGCCTATTCTATAGATCGGTAATTTCTCAAATAAGTTAACAGATTTTAAAAAAGAGTCGCCATTTTTCACACGGGATTTCTGACATCCGCCTTTTTGAAGAAAAAAAGCAGTATCGCGGCGACAAGCGATGTCGCGGCAAGCAGTCCGAAGCAGTAGATAAACGCGGTGTGCGATGATCTGCCGGCATCGAGTATCCGAGCCTGAATGATGGGAGCGAACGAACTCAGTCCGATGCCGCATGCGAGGAAAAGGCCGAAAACGGTCCCCCTGATGCGTGCCGGGGTCCTGTCGGCGATGATCGCGTCGAGGATCGGCACAGTCGCCGAATAGACCATGCTGTAGAAAAAAACCACCGGAAGGAGCAGCCCCTGCCGTACATGGGGGATCATGATCATGGCCAGGGCGATGAATGCCATGAGGATCATGCCGGGTTTTCTGCGGCCGAGTTTGTCAGAGAGCCATCCGGCGAGCGGTTGCGCGAGAAATCCGCCGAGTGACTGGAGCCCCGAGATAAACCCCGCGCCCCTGACATCGTAGTGCAGCAGTTTTTCCGCATAGACCGGGATGATGTAAAAGCCTCCCCATCCCGTGAATTCCCTGAATGTGAATACCAGCGCCGCGAACGCGAGGAATCCCGCAAGAGCCATGCTCCATCCCTTGCCGGCGGGTGATTCGCCAGCGGCTGCGTGATGAGTTTTTTCCTCTTTGGCGAACATGATGAAAAAAGCGGCCGAAATGAGTGCGAAAGCCGCAAACGCGAGAAAAGTCTTCTGCCATCCGAAGGACTTGCAGATAATGCCGCTGACTATGGGCGCGATGGCGAGCCCCACGGATGCTCCGATGCCGCTGATGCCGAGGGCCATGCCCTTGTTGTCGCGGAAAAGCTCCGACAGATATGCTGCGCCGACCGGATGATAGACTGCCGCGCCTATGCCTGCGGTGGCGAGTCCGGCGAGGAAAAAGTGGTATCCGGGAAACAGCGCGACGAATGCTATCGCGACACCGTTGATGATGGCTCCGGCGGCGAGCATCGCTTTGCGCGGCAGGAAATCGGATATTATGCCGACCGGCAGATGGCCGAATCCGTAGCACATCAGATAGAGGGTGAATCCGAGGGTAATCTGCGAGAGGTCCTCAGTCTTGAAATAGCGTGCGATGGTCAGACCGAGGGGCATCAGCATGTTGTACATCGCGTGATTGACGCCATGCAGCAGGGCTGTCAGGCCGAGTGAGAGATATTTTTCTCTGGTTTCGCTGTTTTGTGTCCTTGCCATCCGGTTTTTCCCATCACAAAAATGACATAACACGAAAAACTATAGCTCCTAACGGTTGGGAAAACCACCCTTGCGGACAAGGCGCTTGCGGGGCCGTTGTGCTTAATCGGATTTGAGCAGTTGTGTGTATTCTTCCCTTGAGGCGGGGAGGGTGAAGTGGAATTCAGTCGATTCGCCCGGGATGGACGTTATGGAAATCGTGCCGCCGTAAGTGTCGACAATACGCTTGACGATGGCGAGGCCGACACCGTGGCCTTCGATGGCGGTGGCTGCCGGCAGGCGCTGGAATATGCCGAAGACGGTTTCGTGGTATTTCGGGTCGATGCCGATGCCGTTGTCTCTTACGTAGTAGTGCAGTTTGCCGTCGATCATGCGGCTGCCGATCTCGACTGTTGGCGAGGTGTTGTCGCATCCGATATATTTGACGGAGTTGCTGATCAGGTTGAGGAAAAGTTGCATGATTCTCCTGCGGCTGCCGAATACCGCGGGTGAGGGGAGTGTTTTGAAATCGATACTGTCAAATCCCGGAGCAGTGCGGAGTGATTGCATCACGGATGCGATCATGGGTGCGAACTCTACCTTTTCCGGGGCTTCCTCGATGCGGCCGATGCGGGAGTATTCGAGCACGTCGTTGATGATGTTGTGCATCTGGGTGGCGGCGGCGGAAATCTTGTCGATGTATTTCATGCAGGGGGGCGGTATTTCATCGGTGAATTCATCCTGGAGCATTTCCGAATAGCCCTTGATCGTGACGAGTGGTGTCTTGAGGTCGTGGGAAACGGTATATGCGAAAGCTTCGAGGTCTTTGTTTTTCTTTTCTATGCGCTCGCGCGCGAGTTTGTTTTCGGTGATGTCCATGGCGTTCCACACGATGCCGAGGTCGAGCCGGTCGGGGTCGATCGCTCTGGCCTGTATGCGGCACCAGATGAGTCTGCCGTCTTTGTGGACGAATTGGTGTTCGCCGTCGTAGGAGCCGCCGGCGGCGAGGTTGTGGTAGGCGGTTTTGCCGAATTCCTCATAGCTTTCGCCGCTCGTGTGGACCTTGAAGGGTATCTGTCCGATGGCTTCTTCGCGCGTGTAGCCGAAGATCGTTGTCATGGAATTGTTGACGTCGATGACGCGGCGGGAGCCGTCGACGAGAAATACGCCGGTGGGGCTTGTCTGGACGATGGCTTCGTTGCGCAGCTTGCTGTCGAGCAGAGCGTTTTCGGCACGGCGTTTTTCGGTGATGTCGAGTCCGCCGCAGAGGACTGTAAGCGACTGTTCCTTTTCGTCGCGCAGGAGGCTTACGTGCCATTCGATCAGGTGCTTTTCGCCGTCGAAAGTCACGATGTCGGTTTCGAATGATTTCAGTGTGATCGCGTCGGAAAGGATGCTCGATGTGAAACGGGTGCGTTCGGATTCTCTTGAGGCGGGTGGGATGAAGGTGTCGAACCAGTTGACCCCGATGAGCTGTTCGGCCGGAGCGCCGAAGATTTCACGGCCTTTGCGGTTGACCATCGTGATGGTCTGATCTTCGGCGAGGCCCATGATGATGACGTCGGCGACGTCGAGATAGCTCTGGGCGCGTTCGCGTTCTTCGCGCAGGTCGGACTCGATCCTTTTGCGCCAGTCGATGTCTGACATGGTGCCTATGATGCGTGTCGGCTCGCCGTCGGCGCGCCTGTCCATGATGAGTCCGCGGATGTATACCCATTTGTATGATCCGTCGCGGCACATTATGCGGTGCTCCGTGGCGAATACGGGGGTTTTTCCCTCGATGTGATTTTTCATTTCTACAATCGCCGACTCGGAGTCGTCCGGGTGGATGCGCGATATCCATTCGTAGAGAGTGGCGCCGATTTCGTCGTTGCGATAGCCGAGGATTTCCTTCCATTTTTCGGAAGTGAAGAGATGGTCGCCCACGATGTCCCAGTCCCACAGGCCGTCGCCGCAGCCTTCGATGGCAAACCGCCATCGCTGCTCGTTTTCCTCACGTTCGCGCTGAGCGTTTCTGAGGTCGGTGATGTTGATCATGGCGCTGAGCGAGTGCAGGCGGCCGCCGATGTCGATGAGGCTTGTGTCGACCGATCCTATGAGGGTGGTGCCGATTTTTGTGCGCAGCGGCAGGTCGAATCCCTTGACCGATTCGTTTTCGAGGACGAACTGCCGGTATTTCGCGTGTTGCGACTGATCGGCGAAGAGCATGATGACGGGGTGCCCCACAAGCTCTTCTTTGGTGTAGCCGGTCAGTTTGCAGAGTGATTCGTTGACGTCGACGATCAGGCTGTCGAGTACGCTTGTGAGGCAAAATGCGGCGGGGTTGGCGTTGTAGATTTCGGAGAGCCGGTTTTCGGAATTGGTCATGCGGCGCAGGCTGTCTTCGAGTTCGGTGCTCTGGGTGTCGACGAGGATGATGGTGAAGAGCAGCAGGCACACGACCGCCGTGAGGCCGATCGGCAGCAGGCGTGTGACCAGTACCATGCGGGTCCACCCTTCGGCGTTGACGTCGATGCCGAGCACGGCTATCAGGTTGCCGTCTTCGTCGAATATGGGAGAGTAGAATGATGTGAATGTGATGGTTTTATGCAGATAGGGTTCGGCGTCGGCGGGTTTTCCGAAGCGGAATACGCGCTTGAGCTCTGGCGGCGGATTTTTGAATGAGCTGCCCCTGATATCTCCTCCGTCACCGCGCATGCCGCTCGCGGCGAGGATGACGATATCGCCGTCTTTTTTCGTGACGATGTATGTGCGCCTGACGTTTTCGAGTTTTTTTCTCATAAGGTACAGTTTTTTGTCGATCATGCGATAGGCCCAGGCGTCGGTGTCGATATTGCCCTCGATGATCATTTCGATCTCTTCCGTGTCGAGGGTGTCGGCGATGAGCGAAACGTTTTTGAGATACTGTTTTTTTATTTCACCCATGGCGCGGTTGCCGATGATTTCCGTCGCGGCCCACCCGGTCCCTACCGCCACCAGGAATACAAGAGCCGGCCACGCGAAGCGCAGGGAGAATTTGCGCTGGTAGTCGATGAAGTGCATATTGATCCTGTTGTTGACGAAATAGCGCCACAGACAGGTGGTAATCGCCATGATGATCAGGCATCTAACTGATTGTATGGGGATCGATGTGAGTTTGTAGAAGGTGATGGAGTTGATGATATTCGCGGGGAAAATATTGGCCGGGATGACGATGAGTCCGGCAACGATGGCGTAAAGAAAAAGCAGGAGCGCCGTGATTTTGGTGTAGGGGCGATTGATGCGAAGGGTGATTTTGCATATCCAGAAGGCGTAGCCCGCAAGCAGCGCGGCGGGCAGTGCGGCGAGGTATCTCGAAAGGTCGCTGGCAATGACCAGGCCTGATGGCAGAGTCAGAAGCGGAGCCAGTACGAGCAGCAGCCACACCCATCGGCCCGGCAGAAATTTCCCCATCTTCCTGAGCGACTGGGTGCCGAAAACCATCAGGAAGCAGAATGAAACGTGAAGCGTGGCGAACCTGACGGCTGCGAGAGCCATCGTGTCGGGCAGTATCAGCGCTGTCATGTCGAACCAGCTGGAGATGCCGTGAGTGATCGAGAAGAGAGATAGCCAGCGCCACGCAAGGCCGGTCTCGAGCGCCGAGCGTGCCACCGAATATGCCACAATCGACAGCAGCAGCAGGAATAGTCCGCTTACGAAGTGTATGAAGTCGAGCTGACCGACAAGACCTGTTTGCATCGGGACTCCGGCAATCCTCGGGCGGAGACGGGGTTCCGCGCGGTTGCAGTATGTGTCGCAATGGCGGCAGGAACTGTGAGATAAGCAAAGATGTCTATGCCTGCCCGGGACAATACTATTCTAAATTATTTTTCCAATAATGGAAATCTGAAATGAGAATCCGGCAATAATTATTTTTCGCCGCCCTGGTCCACTTCGCGGACGGTGTTTTCTGGCGCCGGGGGTACAGTTTCGCAGACCTGGTCCGTCTGCTGCTCATCGTCGATGTCGTGCTGCGGGATGTAGGTGTGCAGCGAACTGCGCTCTGCGCGGTCGACGAAAGCGATGCCGTTGAGGTGGTCGATCTCGTGCTGGAAAATGCGTGCCTTGTAGCCTTTGACAAGAAAGCTCGATTTTTTCATGTCGATGTCCTGCGCGGTGACGCGGATGGCGGAGTGGCGGCTGACGGTGCCCCACAGGTTAGGGAAGCTGAGGCAGCCCTCTTCGCCGTATTCCTCGTCGGGTGAGCGCCAGGTGATGCGCGGATTGATATATGCCTGATCGGATTCGTCTTCGGCGAGTCCCGCGACCACGATGACGCGGTAGTCGACGCCGACCTGATTGGCCGCTAGGCCCACGCCGCGCGAGACGTGCAGCGTTTCGATCATGTCATCGACAAGCGCGCGCATGTCATCGGTCATTGCGCGTACGGTCCTGCTACTTTTTCTCAGTACGGGATGTCCCTCGGTGACAACTTCTCTGACAGCCATATCTCCTCCACGCTACGGGGCGATACCGGTGCTCCGCAATTTTATTATAACCATGCCGGGGCTAATGATACAATGCCGGGGATACGAAAACACACCAAAGTCGAAAGACCCGGGATCGCCGGGTCTTTGCACGTGGGAATTTCCAGTGTCTCAGTGTGGTGGAGGTTGATGCGGTGGTATGTCCGATTAAAAATGGTCTGTCATTATGTCGTTTATCGACTCGATAAACTCCTTCAGGCCTTCTTCGGGGATGAAGACGAAACTTCGCTTTTCCCCATTGCTTTCAGTGACTTTCAGAAACTTGCCGTTCGGGTTTTCCTTGAGGTCAAGGAAAAATGCTTTGTTGCGTGTTATGATCTTTCGCGTGTAGAGAGTTCTCTCATCCATCCGGTTACACCTCACCCAATAATCTCCGAACTCGTCACCACGCAGCCTCGCACCACTCTGGCTGTCATAATAGCCATTATGTGGATAAGTGTCAATTTATTTCCTGATTAGCGCTTGCGGGCTTGACCCGCGTCCAGGCGGACATCCAGTGCAGGGTTGGGCCTTGTCCGGGGCCTCCCGTAACGATGCAGGTGGTACTCACTTCGCAAACGCAAATCCGTCACCGGCAACATCTATCCTTATCACGTCGCCGTCGAGGAAATCGCCCTTGAGGAGCGCGACCGCGAGCGGGTTCTGGATTTCATTCTGTATGAGGCGTTTGAGCGGTCGTGCGCCGTAGGCCGGATCGTAGCCGCGAGCAGCGAGCAGATCGCGCGCGGCGGGCGTGATGGTGATGGACAGCTTGCGCTCATGCAGGCGAGCGGCAAGGCGGGCGATCTGCAGATCGACGATGCCAGCGATGTCGTCGCGGCCCAGGCGGTCGAACACCACTATGTCGTCGACACGGTTGAGAAATTCGGGGCGGAAGTGCGCGCGGAGCGAGTCGAGCACCTGTTCGCGCACATCGCCATCGCCGGATTCCGCGATAAGCCGGCCGCCGATATTTGACGTCATGACGAGGATGGTGTTTTTGAAATCCACAGTGCGGCCCTGCCCGTCGGTGAGTCGGCCATCGTCGAGTATCTGCAGCAGCGCGTTGAAGACATCCGGGTGCGCCTTTTCGATTTCGTCGAACAGCACGACGCAGTACGGGCGGCGGCGGACCGACTCGGTGAGCTGGCCGCCTTCTTCATAGCCGACATATCCCGGGGGCGCTCCGATGAGGCGCGATACGGAGTGCTTTTCCATATATTCACTCATGTCGAGACGTACCATCGCTCGCTCGTCGTCGAAGAGAAATTCCGCGAGGGAGCGCGCGAGTTCGGTTTTGCCGACACCGGTAGGGCCGAGAAATATGAATGAGCCGATGGGGCGGTTGGGGTCCTGAAGGCCAGCGCGGGCGCGGCGGACTGCATTGGCGACGATGGAAAGTGCGTGCTCCTGCCCGATGACACGCGCGCCTATGACTGACTCCAGCCGCACGAGCCGCTCGATTTCGCCCTCGACAAGCTTGCTGACAGGGATGCCCGTCCAGCGTGAGACGATGCCCGCGATGTCCTCATCGTCCACTTCTTCCCTGAGCATGCGCATGCCGTCCTGCACGGAGGCAAGCAGGCGCTTCTGTTCGTCAAGCTCCTGCTGGAGAGCCGGGATCATGCCGTAGCGGATTTCGGCGACACGGTTGAGGTCGCCCCTGCGTTCGGCATCGGTCTCGCCTGTGCGCGCCATCTCGATCTGCTCGCTGATTTCGCGGATGCGGCGAATGAATTCCTTCTCATTATTCCAGCGAGCCTTGAGTGCGCCGCTTTTTTCGGAAAGTTCGGCCAGTTCCTTTTCGAGGCGATCCATACGTTCAAGCGAAGCAGGGTCGATTTCCTTTTTAAGAGCCTGGCGCTCGATTTCCAGTTGCCGTATGCGGCGTTCGAGTTCGTCGATTTCAGTGGGCATGCTGTCGATTTCGATACGGAGGCGAGAGGCTGCCTCATCCATGAGATCGACAGCCTTGTCAGGCAGGAAACGGTCGGAGATATAGCGGTGCGAAAGGGTGGCGGCAGCGACGATGGCGGAGTCCTTGATGCGCACGCCGTGGTGCAGCTCGTAGCGCTCCTTGAGGCCGCGGAGGATGGAAATAGTGTCCTCGACGGACGGCTCGCCGACGATGACGGGCTGGAATCGGCGTTCGAGCGCGGCATCCTTTTCGACATATTTGCGGTATTCGTTGAGGGTGGTCGCGCCGACACAGCGGAGTTCGCCACGTGCGAGCGCGGGCTTGAGCATGTTGGAAGCGTCGATTGCGCCCTCGGCGGCGCCGGCTCCTACGAGTGTGTGGAGTTCGTCGATGAACAGGATGATTTCGCCATCGGAATTGTCGATCTCCTTGAGAACGGCCTTGAGCCTGTCTTCGAATTCGCCCCTGAATTTTGCGCCCGCGAGCATGGCGCCGAGGTCGAGTGCGACAACGCGTTTGTTTTTGACGCTTTCGGGCACGTCGCCGTCGACGACCCGGCGGGCGAGCCCCTCGACGATGGCGGTCTTGCCGACGCCGGGTTCGCCGATAAGCACGGGATTGTTTTTCGTACGGCGCGAAAGCACCTGGATCACGCGGCGGATTTCGTCGTCGCGGCCGATCACGGGATCGAGTTTGCCCTTGCGCGCCTGCTCCGTGAGATCGCGGCAATATTTCGTGAGTGCCTGGTATTTATCTTCGGGATTCTGGTCGGTCACACGCTGTCCGCCCCTGATGTCGGCGAGAGAGGCGAGGATGCCGTCATAAGAGGCGCCGAACGATTTCAGCGTGGCGGCCACGCGCGCGCCGCGAAGCGATGCGAGGGCGAGCAGTATATGCTCGCAGCTTACAAATTCATCCGTGAGGCGGGCAGCTTCGGCGGCAGCGGCGTCAAGGGCCTGCCTGAGATCGTTCGAAGCGAAGGACTCGCCGGCGCCGGATACTTTGGGAAGTGCGGATGTCTGGGCGATGATCGCGGATTCGAGGGCGGCGGCGTCGCTGCCGAGCCTCTGAAGGATGGGTTTGACGATGCCTCCCTCCTGCCGCAGAAGCGCGAGCATAAGATCATCGGCCTCGATCTGGCGGCGGCCGCCGTTTTCGGTGATAGCCTGTGCTTCGGCGAGTGATTCCTGTGCCTTGATCGTGAATTTGTCGAGTCTCATTGTCGTGTCTCCCGTTGGGTAATTCTCCGGTTCATGGTGCGAAGGCGCTGGTTGTTACGGATGGTGTTGATCGGCTGGGCCGGAGCTCGTCCATTGTATCCGGTTTTTATGTTGCATTTCCCGCTGATCATCTCTGGATGCGATGATGGGCATGGCGACCTGTACATTAAAATTATATTAGCTAAGCGTAATGATATCAAGTATTGTATAAAAATTGGGCAACTGTGCCACGGCGGTTATTTCCGCCTGCCATCAGGCGCTGCCTTATACCAGGTTGCGTATCCATATAATACCCTCGGCGGAGTCGGAGGTCCCGCCCGGCATCAAAATGACATATTATTTCCATGTAACCGTTCACGGAATACTCGCGGAGAACCTTTTTTGCATAAAAGGTTCTCCGCACCTCTCCCAAAAACTCCCTATGTTTGGGGCATTCTCTGGTTTTACGGGTTACAAGTGGCATATTAGCCGCTTGTAACCCGTAAAAAATGGCTGGAGTATATCATATAAAGTTTTTCGGTAGAGGTTTGGAGCCCCCATTTTTTCAACCCGGATCCGTCAATAGAAAGTGCGCTATTGTCGAATCCGGCAGTCGCGATAAGGGCGAACTGCTGTGTTGCCGGTGCATTTTTTTGTTTGCGTATGACGAATACTGCTCACTGCAAAAATGCCCCTTGCGCCTTGCATTTCATCCCTTCTTGCGACAGCAATCCCGAATTCTAATGACGAATTCGGGTTCAAAAAAGGGGTCTCCATGCTCTTGTCGTGAACGCTTACATTTCCATTGTTCCGTCAAAAACGTGGAGATATTATGTTGTATGTTGGTTGATGGTTTGATAGTGATTTGGTATGAAATGCAGGGCAGAGCTTCGCATCCCGACCTGCTCATAACATCATCTTGTGCGCAGTGTTTCAACATTCAGTGACAGAAAACTGCCGTGAAGGATTTGTGGAGTACTTATCCTTCAGCATTATTGTCTTTCAGGCTCTTCAGAAATGCGCCAACTGTCTCTGCCACGAAAGCGATATGCTCGTGGGGCAGTTCCGGATATTGCGGGATCGAAATAATGTCACTGCACACGGCCGCGCAAACCGGAAAATCGCCATCGCTGTAGCCGAGATGCTCGAAAATGCTCTGGTTGTGCATCGCGAGCGGGTAGTAGATGCAGGAGCCGATCTCACGTTCGGCGAGAAACTTCTGGAAATCGTCGCGTCGCGGCACCCTGATCGATAAAATATTGAACGTGTGATGGATATGCTCCGGATGGGTGGGCAGCACGACAGAATGCTCCGGCCTTACGCCCGTATCGGGGACGTCATCCGACATCAGCACGGTGTAGCCCGCGAGGGCAATCGTTGCCTTGAGCGTTTCGGTGTAGAGCTTTGCATTTTCGCGGCGGCGGGCGATCCACTTATCGAGATGCTTGAGCCTGATCGACAGCACGGCGGCCTGAAGGGAATCGAGGCGGCTGTTATATCCGTAGTCATCGTGATAGTAGCGGCGGCGGCTGCCGTGGACGTGCAGCATATCGGCCATTTCTTGGATGTCCTGGCGTCCCGTAACGATCATGCCGCCATCGCCGGCTCCACCGAGATTTTTGCTCGGATAGAACGAGTAGCAGCCAGCGTCACCGATTGTGCCCGCCATCGCGGGCTTGCCATCACCCATGTCGATCGTCGCGCCGAACGACTGCGCTGCGTCTTCGATCACGCCAATGTTGTATTTTTCCCTGAGCGCCATAAACGCGCGCATGTCGGCCATCAGTCCATATAGATGGACTGGCAGCACTGCCCTGACACGTGCGCCGCTCGCGCGGTCGATGGGGAATTCGCCACCGAGATCGCAGTTGTCCTGAATGTATTTTTCTACCGCCGCAGCGTCGAGGTTGTACGTTTCGGGTGAAATATCGCAGAAGATCGGTCGCGCTCCGGATTCGTGGATTGATTCCGCGGTGGCGACAAAAGTGAAGGGTGTAGTGATGACAGCGTCGCCCTTGCCAATGCCTGCAGCGCGGAGCGCTATGATGAGTGCATCCGTGCCGTTGGCCACGCCGAGTGAAAAGGGCGAGCCGCAATATTCACGCACGTCGGCTTCGAACTGTTTTACCGGGCCGCCGAGCACAAAATCACATCTGTCGAAAATACCGCCCACTGCCGTGTCGATCTCACTTTTGAGTGGTGCATAAGATGCTTTCAGATCAAGGAAATTAACTTTCATTATTATAGTCCAGCCTTTCGTCTTCGTTGACCGGCCTCACGGGTTGTGCGGGGACCCCCATGACGAGCATGCCGTCCGGTACGTCGCGCGTCACCACCGATCCGGCAGCTACAAACGCTTCACGCCCGATTTTTATGTTTGGGAGGATCACGGCGCCCGCACCCACCCGGGCTGCCGGCCCGATGTCGGCCCCGCCCTTGAGCGCGTGCCGCTTTTCGGTGCGTCCCATGAAGTTGTCATTTGTCGTCACGACGCATGGGGCGATAAATGCGTCGTCGCCTATGCGCGTCATGGCCGTGATATATGCTTTTGTCTGGATTTTCACGCGGTTGCCGATTGTCACCTTGTTTTCTATGACCGAATGCGCGCCGATCACGCAGCCTTCGCCAGTGGTGACGTCTTCGCGTACGAAGGCAAAATCACCAATCATGGAATTGGGGCCGACGGAGGCTCCGGCGCATATCACTGCCTGCGCGCCGATACGTGTCCCGGCACCGATGAAGGTCTTTGCCGATTCGTCGGGTTTACGCGCGGTGCTTGCCGCCGAAAGGGCGGGAGGTTTGCCGATGACCGCGCCATCGCCGATGACCGCGCCATCGCCGATCTCCGCGCATGCGTACACGACTGCCAGAGGCGCGATCGATACCGCATCTCCGATGACTGCTCCGTCGAATATGACTGCCGATGGGTGTATCTCGGCGTCTGTTGCCATTTGCACCTGCGTCCCGCGAACCAGTCTATCCGTTTTTGCCAGAAAGCCGGCAGTCTGGAGCGGATGTTGGGGGGCTGGACTGCGCATATTGCCCTTTTTACCATATATACTATGGAAAAAGCGGTGTTATGCAAGCCGCAGGGGCTACTTCGTCCACAAATTAACGAGTGATCGCGTCGCGGCAGCATTGCCGGTTGGTTTGTTTGATGGGAAAGTCGAATGCCTCAAGCGGTCATATTACCGTTAATATGGTGGTTGTATCATAAAAATGCACAGCCGTTGTTTGTGAAAAGTATCGAAATTGTGTTGAAATATGCAGTGTAAATGTTATAATAGTACAGCAAGAGCATGGTATTTAGAGCAAAGCGCGGCATTTTGATACCAATTTGCACCTTGCCAGAGTGCGATAGACTAAATTGTATCAACCGGCAAAGGATTGCCGATTCAACAAATGATTGATTGCATTTATCTTGTCAATCAGTCAATATAGTGGCAGACATCCTGTTGAGCATGCTGATGTTTTGCCCGGCTACAAAAAAATATACAGGGACAGCTCGCAGCCATGAGCATAACGAAAATCAAAACCGACAGGGATTTCATAGCCGCCGTCGAGACAAAGAGCGGTGTGAAGGTCTCTCAGTGTTATCAGTGTATGAAATGCACTGCCGGGTGTCCGATCGCCGAATTTTCCGACTCGTCGCCAGCCCATGTGATGCGCAGTGTCACGCTCGGCCTCAGGGACGAAATCCTCGACAAGGGCTTCATCTGGCTGTGTTCCGGCTGCGAAACATGCGCATCGCGCTGCCCGCAAAATCTCAGCGCGCGAAAAGTCAACGACGCTCTCAAGGTCATCGCCCAGGAAGAAAAGAAACGCGTGCGCGAAAAGAATGTCGAACTAATGAACCGCATTTTCATGAACATCGTCAGTCAGCGCGGACGTGTCAACGAGCCGCTCATGATGGGTTACTACAAACTCGGCTCGCGTGACCTTTTCGGCGATCTCGACATTGGCCGGCAGCTCGTTTTCAAGGGTAAAATGGGTGTCAATCCCCTTTCCGGCCGCATCAGGGAATACAAAAAAATCAGAAAAACCATGAAGGGGAAATGACGATGTCAAAATATTCGTACTACCCCGGCTGTTCGATGGAATCCACCGCTCGCGACTTTCAGGAATCCATCGATATTGTCTGCAAGGCCATCGGCATCGAACTGATCGACCTGCCCGACTGGAATTGCTGCGGCGCGACGTCGACCCATCAGATTGAAAAAGATAAGGTATACAATCTCAGCGCGCGTAATCTCGTCATCGCCGAACGCCAGGGGCTCGATGTCGTGTCGGCCTGCGCCTCCTGCTACGCTCACCTCAAAACCGGCGAATACGAAGCGAAACAGCGCGGCGGAAAAAGCGAATACGGCGATTACAGGGGCACCATCGCGGTGCGTAACCTGCTCGAAGTCATCCACAATGACATTGGGGCGGCGAAACTGAAATCTCTCACCGTCCGGCCCCTGAAGGGATTGCGCGTCGCCGCCTACTATGGATGCCTCATGCTCCGCCCGCCGGAAGTCATGCAACTCGACGATTCCGAAAATCCGAAATATATCGACAACATAGTCGCTGCGCTCGGCGGCACTCCCGTCGAATGGACCGGCAAAATCGACTGCTGCGGCGGCCCGCTCGCTGCCGCCAGGCCCGATGTGGGGCGCAGCCTCACACGCAAACTCCTCGACGATGCCCTCGAGTCAGAAGCCGACTGCTTTGTCACCGCATGCCCCATGTGCCAGATGACCGTCGATACGCGCCAGGCGCAGATTTCGAAGGAATCCGGCACGAAATATTCCCTTCCTATTTATTATTACACCGAACTCATCGGCGTCGCGCTCGATCTCAAGGGCATTCGCAAAGCGCTCCAGCGCCACCTCACGCCCCCGCTGCCACTGCTCGAATCATTGCTCAATCCCGATTCGCAAAAATGATATTCATCTGAAATCCGTGGAGAACACCGTGTCTCAAACCAACCACACAACAACCGGAACAGCCCCCGCGAAGATCGGCGCTGTGCTTGTCGTCGGCGGCGGCATCGCCGGCATGGAGAGCGCCATCACCCTCGCTGATTCCGGCTACAAAGTATATCTCCTCACCAATGAGCCTTCCGTCGGCGGCCGCATGGCGCAGCTCGATAAAACCTTTCCCACCAACGACTGCTCCACCTGCATGATCTCTCCGCGCATGGTCGCTGTTGGCAGCCATCCCAACATCGACATCATGACTCTGTCCGAACTCGAATCGCTCGACGGCATCGCCGGAAATTTCACTGCGCATGTGCTCCATAAAGCAACTTACGTCGATCCCGACAAGTGTACCGGCTGCGAAGAATGCGTCGCCAAGTGCCCGTCGAAGGTTGCCAACGAATACAACGAAAACCTCAACCAGCGCCGCGCGATTTCGCTGATGTTCCCGCAGGCCGTCCCGCGCAAATGCTACATCGACGCGCCCCACTGCATCCGTCTCACAAAAGGCAAATGTGGCATCTGCGAAAAAACATGCAAGGCCGGCGCGATTAATTATGCCGATGCCGACAGGCGCGAAACCATCAGCGTCGGTGCGGTCATCCTTGCTCCCGGCTACAAACTGACGGCCCCCTCGCTGCTTGGCGAATTCGGCTATGGCCGTGTCTCCAACGTCTATACGAGCCTCGAATTCGAGCGAATGCTCAGCGCGACCGGTCCATCCACTGGCCACATCACGCGTCGCTCCGACGGCGCCGAGCCCAAACGCATCGCATTCATCCAGTGCGTCGGCTCGCGCAACGAGCGCATCGACCGTGGCTACTGCTCGTCCGTCTGCTGCATGTACGCCACCAAACAGGCCATCATCGCGAAGGAACACGTCCCCGGCGCCGAAATCACCATTTTCTATAAAGACATCCGCGCCTTCGGAAAAGGCTTCGAACGCTACTGGCAAAACGCGCGCGACAAATACGGCGTGCAATTCGTCAAGGCTATGGTTTCATCCGTCAAGGGCAAAGTCAAAACCGGCAACGCCGCCCTTCGGTACTATGCCGAAGACGGCACGTTCCGCGAATCCGAGTTCGACGCGGTAGTGCTCTCGTGCGGACTCTCCCCCTCGCCCGATGGCATAGCGCTCTGCAATCGCGTCGGCGTCGAAGTCGATAAATACGGATTCGCGCTCACGCCCGATATTCTCGCGCCCGTCGCCACCACTCGCGAAGGCGTGTTCGTCAGCGGCGTGTTCGAAGGTCCCAAGGACATCCCCGAATCAGTCGTGCAATCTACGGGCGCGGCGGGGCAGGTCATGGCCCTGCTTGGCTCAGAGCGCGGTTCGCTGACCCATAAAAAGGAATACCCGCCCGAAAAAGAAATCGGCGCGCAGGATCGCATCGGCGTTTTCGTATGCCACTGCGGGCTCAACATCGCGTCCGTCGTCGACGTGCCTGATGTCGTCGCGCAGACCGCCGCGATCCCCGATGTCGTGCATTCGGAAAACCTCGTGTTCACCTGTTCGAAAGACTCACAGGACCACATCGCCGATGTCATAAAATCCAAAGACCTCAACCGTGTAGTCATTGCCGCGTGCTCGCCCCGCACGCACGAGCCACTTTTCCGCGAAATGCTCAAGGGCGCAGGCCTCAATCCCTACATGTTCGAAATGGCCAACATCCGCGACCACTGCTCATGGGTTCACGGCTCCGACTCCTCAGCCGCGACCGCCAAGGCAACCGATCTCACGAAGATGGCAATCGCGAAAAGCCGCCTGCTCAGACCGCTTAAAAATTCCGAACTCGAAATCTCGTCCGCTGCGGTCGTCGTCGGCGGCGGAGTGTCGGGCATGACGTCCGCGCTCTCTCTGGCGGCGCAGGGATTCGATGTCCATCTCATCGAACGCGACTCGCAACTCGGCGGCGAAGCACTCAAACTGCGCTATCACATGGACGGTTCATCCATCCCGCAGTCCGTCGCGAAGCTCGCGGATAAAGTTGCCGCCGAGCCACGCGTCACGCTGCATCTCGATTCCACCCTCAGCGCCATCACAGGCAGTGTCGGCCAGTTCCGCAGCCGCATCGCCACCGGCACTGCCACGACCGAAATCACACACGGCGCAATCGTCGTCGCCACCGGCGCAACCGAATACAAACCAGTCGAATACGCTTATGGCGAATCCGACGCCATCTACACAAACCGCGCGCTCGAACAGGCCCTTGCCGATGGCAAAATCCCGCGCGAACGCCTTTCCGATGTGGTTTTCATCCAGTGCGTCGGTTCGCGTAACGACGAGCACAACTATTGCAGCCGCGTCTGCTGCTCGCAAAGCATCAAGCTTGCCATCCAGATAAAAAAGGCGAATCCAGAATCCAGAATATACATACTCTACCGCGATATCCGCACCTACGGGCTACGAGAAAAATATTATCGCGAAGCCCGCGACCTCGGCATCGTGTTTGTCAGGTTCGTGCAGGACGACCCGCCGGCCGTTTCCGTCGCCGGCGGAAATATTTCCGTCATCGTACGCGACCGGATGATGAATCAGGTGTTTGAAATCGAAGCCACCGCCGTGTCGCTCGCAGCCGGCACCGTCGCGCGCGAGGACACGCGCGAGTTGTCACATGTCCTGAAAGTCTCACGCAGCCAGGACGGATTTTTTCAGGAAGCGCACGTCAAACTCCGCCCGATTGATTTCGCGTCGGAAGGCGAATACATGTGCGGCACGGCCCATTCGCCCATGTCTGTCGACGAAGCCGTTTCGCAGGGACTCGCCGCCGCCGCGCGCGCGGGTAGTCTGCTCGGGCGCGACACCCTCGAATCAGATGCCCATGTCGCCACAGTCGTTCCCGAACTCTGCGCCGGATGCGTCACATGCACGCGCGTCTGCCCCTATGGCGTGCCGCGCATGAACTTGCAGGGAAAGGCCGAAATTTCACCCGCCGCATGCCACGGCTGCGGCACCTGCGCCGCCCAATGCCCGGCGAAGGCGATCGATCTCCCAGGGTTCACCGACGAACAGTTCTGCGCCATGTGCGGCACAGCGTTCGCATCGACGAAATGAAAACGAAGGTTAACAATATGGATAAGAACATCGAACCAGTAGTCGCAATTCCCGACGGCTTTTCGCCCGACATCGTTGCCTTCTGCTGCAACTTCTGCGCCTACGCGGCGGGCGATCTCGCAGGCTCCACGCGCACCGAATATCCCTCGAACGTCCGCGTGATCCGCATGCCCTGCTCCGGCCGCATCGACATCAAAATGCTCGTCAAGGCATTCGAGGAGGGCGCTGACGGTGTCTATGTCGCGGGTTGCGAAGAAGGCGCGTGCCATTTCGCCGAAGGCAACTACTGGGCGAAACGCCGCGTCAAATATGCGAAAACACTGCTCGAGGAAATCGGCATCGATCCGCAGCGCCTCGAAATGTTCAACTTCTCCGCTTCCATGTACGACCGCTTTGTCGCCGTCGCAAAAGAGATGACCGAACGGGTCACAAAACTCGGGCCAAGCCCTATCAAAACAAAAGCATACGCCCGCAACGACCGGAGTGATAACGAATGATAGTCGCCGAACGAAAACCAATCGAAGAAATTCTCGGGATGGTCTCAAAATACGAAAAAATCATGCTGCTCGGCTGTGGCGGATGCGTCTCCGTTTGTCTTTCGGGCGGAGAAAAGGAAGTCGGCATACTCGCCTCGCAGCTCAGGATGCGCCGCGAGTCCGAAGGCCGCCCGCTCGACATTCTCGAAGCCACCATCCCGCGCCAGTGCGACTGGGAATATATCGACATGATCGGTGACCGCCTCGGCGATGTGCAGGCCATTCTCTGCATCGGATGCGGCGCCGGCGTGCAGGCGATTGTAGAGAGATTCCCGGAGGCCATCGTGTATCCAGGCCTCAACACGAGCTTCCTCGGCATCGGCGTTTCGCCCGGACTCTGGCAGGAACGCTGCGCCGGCTGCGGCAATTGCGTGCTCGGCAAAACAGGCGGCATCTGCCCCGTCGCCCGATGCTCGAAACACATCATGAACGGTCCCTGCGGCGGCTCCGAATCAGGCCGCTGCGAAGTCGATCCCGCCAATCTCGACTGCGCCTGGACGCTTATCCATCGCCGTCTCCAGAAGCTTGGACGCCTTGATTTTATGTATGATATTTCCGACCCCAAGGACTGGCGCGAATCTTCCGACGGCGGTGTGCGCACCATGCACAAGGACGACGTCACGCCACTCGAAATCCACACGCATGATCACAAATAAGGAATAACCAACTAACCAACTGGAGACCTGCAATGACACAGACAGCAGACCCCGCCGGTCATGCCGGAAAAAATATCGTATCTGGCAGCAACCTCGAAAAGGTGCTGAAAGCTGGAAACTTCGCGTTCACGTGCGAATGCGGCCCGCCAAAGGGCGCCGATATCGACGCACTCATCCGCAAGGCCACCCCGCTGCTCGGCTGCGCCGACGCGGTCAACGTCACCGACAACCAGACAGCGGTCGCACGCATGTCGTCAATTGCCGCCAGCAAAATCCTGCTTGACATGGGTATCGAACCCGTCATGCAGATGGTGTGCCGCGACCGCAACCGTATTGCCGCGCAGAGCGATGTCTTCGGCGCGCATGTGCTTGGCATCCGCAACATGCTCTGCCTCACTGGCGACCACCAGAAATTCGGCAACAATCCGCAGGCTAAAAACGTCTACGACCTCGACTCGATACAACTCATCAACACGGTCCGGCGCCTGCGCGACGAAGGCACGACACTCGGCGGCGACACCATTGAGGGCCGGCCAACGATGTTTATCGGCGGCGCTGAAAACCCGTTTTCCGAACCTCTCGAATTCCGCCCCTACAGGCTCGCAAAAAAAGTCACGGCGGGCGCGGAATTCATCCAGACTCAGTGTATATACGATATGGCGGTCTTCAAAAAGTTCATGGCCACCGTCTGCGAACTCGGTCTCGACAAGAAAGTGTACATCCTCGCGGGCGTCACGCCTCTGAAATCAGCCGGCATGGCGACTTTTATGAAAAATCGTGTTTCGGGCGTCATCATCCCCGATGAGTTCATAACGCGCATGAAGGGCGTAGCCAAAGAGCAACAGGCGGAAGAGGGCATAAAGATCGCTCTCGAACAGATCGAAGAGATACGTGGTATCCCCGGCGTGGCAGGAATCCACCTTATGGCCATCGAGTGGGAACACCGCGTACGCGAAATCGCCGAGCGCGCGAAGCTGCTGCCGAGGCTGGTTGTGAAATAGGTAATTTGTAGTTTTATGCCATTTATCCAAGGACGCAGTTTGTTGAGATGTTGGGGCGAGGGCTCCGGTTTTTACCGTTGTGCCATCCATGTTGCCTCTACGCCTCAGAACGCGAATGCTTTTCCACATAAGTAAGGGCTTGTCACAAAATAACCTTAGCATCTTGCTTGTCTTATTTTTCCGT
>CAZQSL010000010.1:0-49028 GCA_964595945.1 uncultured bacterium | reverse complement strand
GTGTCTTTTCGGGCTTCGAGGAGTTCGCTTGCGAGGGCTGCGGCGGTGGTGAATCTGACTTTGAGTCCGGCGCGGCAGGCGGCGATGCCGATGGCGATGGCGAGATGTGTTTTGCCGGTGCCGCTGTTGCCGATGAGGATGCAGTTTTGGGCGGTGCGGATGAAGTCGGCCTGTGATAGTTGGAGGACGGTTTGTTTGTCGAGGGTGGGGATATGTGAGAAATCGAAGGTGTCGAGTGTTTTGATGAGTGGGAATTTTGCTCGGGCGAGGCGTGAGCGCATGGCATTTTCTTCGCGGCTGAGGACTTCCTGTTCGAGCAGTGCGAGGAGGAATTGTTCGTATGTGAGGTTGTTGCAGTGGCATCGATGGTGCCAGGTGCGTGGATGAACCCGGATTCACCAATAGCGAAAAAGAAAAGCATCTTAAAGTTCCAGAAAGTCCGATAGAATTTGAGTAATTGGGAAACAAAATCTGTTGGGACGGGGGAACAAAAAGATGCCAGATAAAAAGTATGGCAAAAACGAGGGTGGAGTCAAGCTTCGGGTGAGTTTTACGGACAAGCCGATTACGGGTTGGGGTGGGCTTGTGGTGATGGGCAAGTGGTTTGAGAAGGTGGATGTCAGGGAGGTGGTTGAGGAGACGTTTGGGGCTTTCGAGCCGGGTTCGAACAGGGGTTACAAGCCTTGGGAGTTGATAATTGCGTTCATTGTGGCGATCTATATGAGTGCCTGCCAACCGGGTGGTGCAGATTGATTTGCTGCGGTGGGACGAGCCGGTACGGGCGATGTTTTCGCTGACGAGGGTGCCGAGTGCATCGAGCCTGCTGCGGTTTTTCAGGAAGTTCAATTTCCGGCATGTGAGTGTACTGATGCCGGAGTGGAATCGTCGTATGATGGAGCGTGCTCGGGGAAAATTCTGTGCTGAAGGCGAGACGTTGGAGCTGGACAGCAGCGTTTTCGAGCGCTACGGCGAGCAGGAAGGGGCGAAGAAGGGGTACAATATGTCGTGACTGAAGGCGAGGATAGATGTTCAATGTCATGGCGAATGAACAAGGGCTTATTTCGGGAGAGTCCATATTGAGTTGCCATGCTATTATTATATGTTCCCGTTTGGCTTGCAAAGCCCTTCGTTGCTCGTGTTTTGGTTTATCTGAGTCGACTAAACATGCCGCGTGGCTGTGGAGTGGCAATTAGTTTCTGTCGAAATATCCTTTTTAGGTGTCTGTGCAGAAGTAGTCAGTATCCCACCTGATTGTGGAGGCAGATTCACAAGCTTGTAGCGCGCATCCCTAAACGGTGACTCCGAATACGCGGCCGCCGCTGACAGCGTATATCACATCCATATTGAAATATGAAATATTCTGTGTTAAGAATATTGTACATTATTATATACGCCCCGCCTGAAACGGGGCTTATTTCTGTTTGCCCGACCGTTATGGGCCAAAATCACCGGCGGATAGCATTCCGCAAATAAACGAGGTTCACTTTTTATGCTCGCAGACAAAATCAGACAGGCCATCTTCGAAGCTTACCGCGACTGCGGTTACGACGTCACAACGATAAAATCACCCGCTGACATCCCTCTCGAAACGCCAAAAAAACGACAGTTCGGCGAATATTCCACCAATATCGCCATGATCACCACGAAATCCAACTGTGTGCCGCCTCTCGACATTGCGCGCAAACTCATCGACGTCCTGCCGGCAAGCGGACTGTTTGACTCTATAGAAATAGCCGGTCCCGGGTTCATAAATTTCCACGTCAGGGCATCGCTCCTGCAGGATGTGGTCGAAGAAGCGCTCACAAACGCCGGCTCATACGGCAACAGCCCCGCAGTGGGCAAAAAAGTGCAGGTGGAATTTGTCAGCGCCAACCCGACAGGGCCGCTCTCGGTCGGACATGGGCGTATCGCAGCCTTCGGCGATGCACTCGCCAACGTGTTTGCCGCTGCCGGCTATGATGTGTCGCGCGAGTTTTATGTCAACGACGTCGGCAACCAGATACGCAATCTCGCATCATCTGTAGACCTGCGCTATCGCGAGTTCCTCGGTGAGGACATAAGCGAAGAAGAAATCGGCTACCAGGGCGAATACATCAGAGATTACGCAGCCGAACTCAGGGAAAAACACGGCGATGCACTGCTGCAGAAATCCGAAACCGAACGCCGCGCCATGATGGCCGAATACACAATCGAGCGCGCCATGGGGCAGCAGGCCGCGGCACTCGAAAAGTTCGGCGTAAAATACGACCGGTGGTTCCGCGAAAGCGAACTCTACAAAGCATCGCTCGTCGAGCAGACACTCGAAAGCCTCAAGGCAAGCGGCTACACCTATGAGAGCGAAGACGCGCTGTGGTTCGCCTCGACAAAATTCTGCGACGAAAAAGACCGAGTGCTCCGCAAGGCAAGCGGCATACCCACATATTTTCTCTCCGACATCGCATACCACAAGGAAAAATTCGACCGTGGATTCGACACCGTCATCGACATCTGGGGCGCCGACCACCACGGGTATATCGACCGCATGAAATCATCCGTGCAGGCCCTCGGCTACGATCCATCGCGGCTCGAAATCATCATCATTCAATTCGTCCGCTTCAAGCAGAGCGACGAATATGTCCGCATGTCAAAACGTGCCGGCAACATCATCACTCTCACCGACCTCATGGAGGATATCGGTACAGACGTCGCACGATTTTTCTTCCTCATGCGCACCAAGGAAAGCCATCTCGACTTTGACCTCGAACTCGCCCAGGACAAGTCAGAGGCCAACCCCATGCATTATCTCCAGTACGCCCACGCACGCATCTGCACCATGATAGCCAAAGCCGCCGGACTCGGCATGGCTCCCGACTGCGCCAATCTCTCACTGCTCACACAACCGCAGGAACTTTCGCTGATGAAAAAAATCGCCGACTTCCCCTGGGAAATCCAGTCTGCCGCCGACTCGCGCGAACCCCACCGCATCATAACCTTCCTCACCGAGCTCGCCGGCGAATTCCACACCTTCTACCACGATATCAGAGTCATCGACGAAACAGAAAAAAATCTATCCTCAGCACGCCTTGCACTCTGCTCGGCTGTCAAAACAGTATTTAGAAACGGTCTTGCCATCATCGGCATCACCGCACCGGAGCACATGTAATCTCATGACAAGAAGCCGCCTTGCCGCCAAAACGGCCTCTATCTTCGCTGTCCTGATCCTCCCGCTGATACTCACGGCTACCGCACATTGCGCCTTTGACAGTTACTATCTCTATGGTCCCGACGCCGTCACATCGGCTCTCGGCGCACCGCCTCTCGCCACCGAATACTCACGCCTCGACTACCTTACCAATCCCGCACTGATCGGCCGGCTGTCGGCTTCACGCTATTCGCTCGCCTACTCTACCTATCCCGGCATCAAGACCGGCAACGACGCAACCAACATCACACTTTCCATGGCTCGCCGCCGCATGGGACTTTCCATCATCCTCGACCGTACCGATTTCGAAGAAAGAGACATGATCGTCTACACCACCCCATTCTCAAAAAGCGACAAGCGTTTTCTCGGCGCCAACCTGTCGGCATTCCAGTATTCGACCCCTGATCTCACTGACGCATTCTCATCAACCGGCGTCGCAGCCGAAGGCCTCAACAGCACTGGCTTCGCTGCCGACCTCGGATACTCCGCCCTCTGGAAAAACAAAATCAAGTACGGAATCACGATCCAGAATCTTATCTCCACACTCGAATCCGACCGCAAAGGCAATGACCCGCGCCTCGAAGTTTTCGAACTGCCCCGCATCATCAATGTCGGAACCACCATGCCTGTCCGCCCCTGGCTCGACGGATACGTAGGCGTCAAGTATATCTCCGAAAAACGCCCCAGCTTCGGCAGCACCAACGACCTCTACTTCTACCTCGGATTTGTCTACCGCCACCAGAAATCACCCGTCACATTCCAGACATCCTACAACCGCGAAGGCAACCCCGCAACCGGCGATGATCAGTTCATACGAGTCGGCGCAGCCGGCACATATCAGAACTACACTCTCGCCCTTAACTCAGCAAGCTACCACAACACCTATAATTCCCCGCTATCGCTCACCGCAACTTACAAGGCCGAAGCCGGCAAACCGTGGTACACCGACCCCGGCAAAGCAAATAATACCCCCCCAGTCCCCATCGCTCAGAAAGAACCCGAAAAATTCGAAGCCCCCCTCCCCGCTCCCGGCAAGGAAAATAAACCCGAACCACCAGCATCCAATACCGCCGCAGTCGATAAAACCGAACCCGCAAAACCTACCCCCACGACCGCCTCCACCCCTGCCAATAATCCCTCATCATCTCAAAAACCGGCTTCTGTCGAAGAACCAGAAAACTCCATCAAAATAACCGAGTATTCCATCGAACCCACCATCATCCTCATCCCTTCCTACAAAAACAGCAAATTCAACGACATATCATCGCACTGGTCCAAACCAAGCATCATCGCACTCGGCGAAAAGGGATACTACCCTGACCTCAACTCAGACTTTCAGCCCAACACCCCCATCTCCCGCGAAGAATTCTATCGTCTGCTGTTTATCTACCAGATATCCGGAGTATTCTCGAAACCCGTCACGGTATTCTTCAAAACCCCGTATCCCGTCACCATCGACGCCACCCTCTCATCCCCAGACACAAAACCCATCTCCATCCAAAAAGGCACCTACGAAAAGTCAGGCGCAAAACGCCTCATCATCAACGCTAAAACGCTCGAAGACAACGACATCTTCCCGGGACGATACAAACTCCGCCTCTCTCTCTCCTCAAAAGGCATGGCCGACCGCTACCTCGACAACTACATAACCGTCCTCGATACATCTATCAACTTCCTGTCGCTCGCCGCACTCGCCCCCGCCGAAAAAAATGCTCGCATCTCCGACATGATCACCGGCTTCAGGGAAATCGGCATCGACGCCTCATATCTCGAAAAACTCGAATCCGACAAACCCCTCACACGCATCGAAGCGCTCATGGCTTCCTTCAAACTCCTCGACCGCCCCATGTCACAGGACATCCCGGAAGCCTCCGCATTCAAGGATATCGCTACTCTAAACTCGCGCGAACTAAAAGCCATCACGCTTGCGACAGCAAAGCTCCCCGCACTCGACAACTCCTCACTGATGGGCGGATATTCCGACAACACATTCCAGCCTGACCGACCACTCACCAACGCCGAAGCAGCCGTCTTCGTCGACCGGCTCAGAAAACTCTCCAAAAAGGATTTCGACATAACCTTCCCCACTGCCCCTACACCAACTCCGTCCAATCTAATCGCAACCACCGCCGATATCAAAACACCCATCCCCTCGCAAAAAACCGGCCTGACGCAGACACCAAAGCCGCCTGCGCCCAGTCCAGCGCCAATCGCAAAACTCCCCCTCCCCTCCCCCGGCACAGTGCCGGTGAACAATCCCGTCGCGGCACCCCCTACGTCAAATCCGGAACCCAATCAGAAGCCCGTAACACCAAAGCCCTCTATAGCAAAATCTCCCAACATAACCCCTTCGCCTGCCCCACCCTCGCAATATGTAGTTGCCGGCTCTTACTTCACAAGAGACAACGCCCTCAAATCCGCAGCCGAGCTCCAGTCTCAGGGCTTCAAACCTATTCTCGTCGTCGAAAAAATTGGCGCTACCGACATTTTCCACATCGCCATCGCCGCATTCCGCACTCGTCAGGAGACCGACTATTTCATATCACGCACCCACCTCACCGGCAATTACAGTCTGACGGCAATGTCATTTGCAAGCCCGGCATCGGCACCTGCTTCCGGATCCCTGATCTCCGACATCCCCGGCGATACAAAACCCACCACCCGGCAGGGAGAATCCGAACTCGAACTCACCATGCCAGGCACCTCCCCAATCCCCGGAAACTTCCGCCGCAACATCGACGAATACACCACCGCAGAAGACGCCGACCCGGCTCATATCATTCGCTGATGACGATCTTAGCTACTCATGGTTTTCTTTTTATGTTCATCTGCTTAAGGGATACTTGACGAAGCACAAGGCAGAATCTTGTTCTTTCAATGACATTGTTGAGTCAAGCTCATTATCATCAAGGACATGCCATACAAGTATCCATTCACTGGATAACCTTTTTTTGCAGTGCCTACATATCCCTATTTCACTGTTGACTGAATATCCCCGAATTGTCCAAAAGACGGGATCGCTAATAACGCCCCGGCCTGCGCCGGGCATTATTGGCGTTTGTCTATTTACAATATGTTTTCGTTCTGCCGGCTGCATCATTCGTGAAGGTTTTGTCCGGCCTCTGCCAGCAGCGCGCTGGAGTGGTGTTTCTTTCTGGCCATGTAGTACAATATCGGCACAGCCATGCGTGACAGGATGGTCGAAGCGACTTCGCCAGCCATGAGAGATATGGCGAGTCCCTGGAATATGGGATCGAGCAAGATCACGGAAGCTCCTACGACGACCGCGGCTGCCGTGAGGAGCATCGGCCTGAACCTGACCGCTCCCGCGTCGACTACCGCTTCGGGGAATGACATGCCTTCCCTGACGCGCAATTCGATAAAATCCACGAGTATGATCGAATTACGCACGATGATGCCCGCTCCGGCTATGAAGCCTATCATCGAAGTGGCGGTAAAATATGCCCCCATTGCCCAGTGGCCCGGGAGTATGCCGACGAGAGTGATGGGTATGGGCGCCATGATGACAAGCGGTGTGATGAAATCCTGAAACCAAGCCACGACAAGTATATAGATCAGGATGAGAACGAATGCAAACGCAATGCCGAGGTCTCGGAAGACTTCGTATGTGATATGCCATTCTCCGTCCCATTTCATCGAGTAGCGCTCAGAACTTTCTGGGAGAGCGGCAGTGTGCTGCTTTAATTCGTAACCTTCGGCAAGTCTGAGCGCCGCGATCTTTTTACTCATCTTGAGGATTACATATACAGGACTGCCCATATCGCCACCGACATCTGCCGTGACGTAGACGACTGGCATGAGATTTTTGCGATAAATGCTTTTTTCGATGACAGTTTCGTGTACGGTGACAAGTTCGCGTAGCGGGACGATGCCTCGTGAGCCTGACAGTTTGGTGTTGAGCAGGCTTTCGAGGTCCGATCGTTTTGCCACCGGGTACCTCATGTTGATGAAAACGTCTTCTTCTTCGCTGCTGTCATGGATGATGCCAGTGTTATGCCCTGATACGGCGAGGGCAAGGGTGCGCGATATCTGCTCGACCGTAACACCGTTGAGAGCAGCCTTTTCCGTGTCGGCGGAGAGAATGATCTTTTTTTGTCCATCTTCGATGAAAGTGTCGGTATCTACAACACCGTCAGTGGATTTGAAAATACGTTCGATGTCGCGTGCGATATCGATCTGGCGTTTGTAGTCAGGGCCGTATACTTCGGCCACGAGAGTCTGGAGCACGGGAGGCCCGGGGGGCACTTCCGCGATCTTGATCGACGCGCCGTATTGCCTGGCGAGTTTTTCGACGCCTGGGCGGATTGATTTTGCGATCAGGTGGCTCTGGCGTTTTCGCTCTTCCTTTGGCAGCAGATTGACCTGTATGTCGGCCGCGTTGTCGCCTGAGCGGAGGTAGTAGTGACGCACGAGCCCGTTGAAATTAAACGGTCCCGAAGTACCGGCGTAAGTCTGGACGTTTTCCACTTCAGGCGTCCTGCGGACATAGTCGGCTATCGCGTGCGTGACTGCGGCAGTGGTTTCGAGGGTAGTGCCCTCGGGCATGTCGACAATGATCTGGAATTCACTCTTGTTGTCAAACGGCAGCATTTTGACTTTGACAAGACCCACTCCCACCATGGCGCACGAACCCGCGAGCAGCAGACCGATTACAATCAGGAAAGCCCACCGGCGTCCGGGCCGCTCGATCATGGGCCTCATAAATGAACGGTAGAATCGTGTCGTGACGTCTTCGCGCGGCGTGTCTGTGTGAGACTGGTGAGGTTTGAGGAGTCTCAGGCCTGCCCATGGTGAGATGATGAATGCGATCAGGAGAGAAAAAATCATGGCGGCTGTAGCGCCAATCGGGATAGGACGCATGTATGGCCCCATGAGCCCGTGTACAAATGCCATTGGCAGGATAGCCGCTATGACAGTAAAAGTCGCCAGAATGGTGGGATTGCCGACTTCGGCGACTGCTTCGATTGCGATCTGCTTGCGTGGCCGCCCCTTGTTTTCGGGCAGCGAGTAGTGACGTACGATGTTTTCGAGTATTACGATGGCATCGTCGACGAGGATGCCGATCGAAAATATCAGGGCGAACAGAGTGATTCTGTTGAGGGTGAACCCCATAATGTAAAACGTGAAAAGAGTGAGTGCAAGCGTGACCGGCACGGCGATGCCCACGATGAGGCCGCTGCGGAACCCGAGGAAAAGAACAATGAGAAAGAAGACGGAAATCGTTGCGAGGCCCATGTGGAAAAGAAGTTCGTTGGCTTTTTCCTTCGCTGTCTCGCCATAGTTGCGAGTGATAGCGACATTGACGCCCGGCGGTATGTCATGGTGTTTCATTTCATTGACTTTTTCGATGATTCTTTCGGCGAGAAACGACGCGTTGGTGCCTTTCCGTTTAGCGATGGAAATGGTTACCGCAGGGCTGAATTCAGAGCCGCCTCTCTCGATGCCTTCGGCGAAAAAAACATAAGAGGAGGGAAGCTCCGGTCCGTCAGCCACGGAAGCGACTTCGCGCATATAGACCGGCGCGCCGGATGGAGATGTCGCTACAACGAGATTTTCGACGTCGGCGGCAGATTTGAAAAAACCGCCGGATTCGATCACGATACTACTGTTGCCACTGGAGAAAGAGCCGGCTCCGAGTGACTGATTGGCGGCTTCGACAGCGGGCGCCACCGTGGCGGGTGAAAGGCCGCGGGACGCGAGGCGCTCGGGATCGAGGATTATCCGTACGGAGCGGCGCTCGCCGCCGGTTATCGTGACTCCTGACACGTCCGGGATATTATTTATGTCAGTCGCGATTTTCGCAGCGATGCGGCGCAATCTGAACCCGTCGTAACCCTTGCCGGAAATAGTAAACGCGAGAATCGGCACATCGTCGATCGTACGCAACTTGATAAGCGGCTTGCTAACCGTTGGGGGAATCCTGTCGAAATTGGAATACATCTTCGCGTAGACTTTCATGGCCGCGAGTTCCTCATCGTGGCCTACGAGAAAGCGTACGACCGCCATGGCGCCGCCGGGACTCGACGTGGAGTAGACATACTCGACACCGGGGATTTCCCACAGCAGTTTTTCCATTGGCTTCGTGACCCGTTCTTCGACTTCTTTGGCGGTCGAGCCCGGCATGCCGACGAATATGTCTACCATGGGCACCTTGATCTGCGGTTCTTCTTCGCGCGGTGTCTGCATGACAGCAAAAAAGCCAAGTAGTATTGCGCTGATAATGATCAGAGGCGTGAGCCGCGAATTTATGAATGAGTTGGCTATGCCATCGGCGATGCCGAGTTTGTGTTTGTCACCGCTCATCTTGCCTCCTGATCATGGCGCCGTCGGTGAGCGGGCCTGATACCGGCAGGGCTATCCGTTCACCGGCGTCGAGTCCGGATATGATTTCCACATTGCCATCCGATCTTCGCCCCGTTTTGACAGTGCGGAGATGTACCTTGCCATCGGTGCCTGCGATAAAGACACCCTCCATCGCGCCGTTATGCACAACCGCGGCATTGGGCACATACAGGCCGGTGACCGATTGCATGGGAAATTTTACTCTTCCGAACATCCCGGACTTTATCCCTTTGGAAATGGGTAGCGATACCTTGACGATGAAGGTATGAGACGATGAGTCGCCCTGTGGGGAGATTTCATCGACTTTCCCCTTCAGTACAGCCCCACCGGCAGCATCTATCATGGCAGTTACGACCAGCCCTGGGTAGACAGATGCGATACGCGACTCGTCCACGGGCACTTCGATCCTGTATCTGGCATCTGATTCGATCCTGAGGACTGCCATGCCTGGCGACAGGAGATCGCCCGCTTCGGCAGGTTTATCGCTGACAACGCCGCTGATCGGCGCGCGAAGCACCGTGTAGTTTTTGAAAGCCTCAGTTTCACGCGCAACCGCCCGGGCCTGCGCGATCCTCGACATCACCTGCTTTTTTCTGGCGGCAGCGGCATCGCGCATATTTTTCGCCCTGCGGAGTTCGGCCGCCGCAAGATCGCGTTTCGCTGCAACCTCATCGTATTCCTGCCTGGAAACCGAGTCGGCCGCGATGAGAGACTCGTATCTCTTAAGCGTGTTTTCCGCCAGTTTCAATGCAGTCGCTGCGGAGTCTATCGAAGCCTCGGCCGATGATATGGCGTTTTCGGACTCGACAAGAGCATCGTTGGCCTCGTCAATCGCTGCCTGTGCCTGGCTGACCTTTGCGTCCAATTCAGGAGCGGAGATCACAGCGACAATCTGCCCTTGCGTTACCCTGTCACCTTCGTTGAAGTTGAGCGAAGTGATAAATCCGGAAATCCGTGCGCTGACCGTAACCGTTTTGTACGATTTGACTGACCCGACCGCTTCGTATTCGGAAGGGATGGCTCGTTGGCGGGCAGACATGATTGCAGCATCGACAGCAGGTGCGGCAGGTTTGTCCCTTACAGTGCCATCGTGTGAATCCCGTGAGCAGCCCGATGCGGCCATTATCGTCAAAAGCAGTGCGAACGACAGAAACAACAGTCGCATCGTTTGTGATGTATCAACTTGTTTTTCAGCATGGTATCCTATAGACATCAGCGTGAACCTCCATAGACGATATAAAAATGAGCTACATGCCGGACGCGTATTTCAGCCTTGCCACAGAGAGTGCGTAGTCATGTAGCGCCGCCGCCTCCCGCATGCCTGCCTGGGTGAGCGCTACTTCGAGATTAAGAGTTTCTACAATAGTTGCAAGTCCGGTCAAATATCTGTTTTCGACGATGCGAAGAGCCTCATTGGCCTGATCGACGGCCGCCCGCGCGACCTTGATGCGCTCTGCCGCTGTCGCGAGATCATAAGCCGCCCGGCGCACTTCGAGTTCCACCGATTGTTGCATGAAAATGATCTGGCGTTCGACAGCGCCACCTGCCGAATTGTTTGCCGCAACAGTTTTTCTGGACCGGCCCCCATCGTAAAGCGGCACGGATACTCCGACTCCGGCTATCCATCCTCCTCCGGTGGGTGTCAACGGCGACGCGCCGTCGAGTCGATATTCCGCAAAGCTGTTTACGGCCGGGCGAGAAGCTGCCCGCGCGATAGCCGCTTCATGATTTTTTTGCATGGCGGACAATTTCAGCTTTCTGATTTCGACACGATTGTCTTGTGCCGAGTGTATCATTTTTGATTGATCGAACTCAAATGGCACATAAAGCATCGGTGCGTGATCGAGTGAAAAATCCATGTCCTGGGGCGAGCCGGTTTCGAACATCAGTGCTGCTTTCGCAATCGCGAGATTGCTCTCGGCGTTCAATTCGATTTCCCTGAGTTCGCCGAGTCTTACATCAGCCGCGAGCAAGTCGCTCTTGACCGTCGTGCCGGCATCGAGGCGCGAGCGGGCAGCGGAGAGGGTAGCTTCAGCGGCTTTTCTGCCTGCTGCTGCGACTTTCAGATTTTCAGTAGCAAGCAGTACGTCAAGATATGCCTTTGTCACACGCAGTTGTATGTCACGTCTGGACTGCTCGATGGCAAGACCGGCCATGTCGATAGAACTGGCTGCCATTTTTATTCGCGCGGGTATCATTCCGCCACTCGCAAGTGGATAATTCACTGTCAGTCGTGTGGTAAACCATCCCGTGTCATCGGGACTGTTGGCGTTTGACATCGAAGCGATATCGAACTTCTCTCTGTTCAGCGACGACATGAATGCCATTACCGGCTGATCCGATCGTGCGGCCTCGCTCGTGAGGTTGACCGTTGGCAGTTTTGCCGATCGCACGGCGGAAAGCCCGAATTTTTCCGCTGCCAGCATTTCCCCTCTGCTCTTGAGTTCGGGAGAATTTTTATAAGCCGTTGTCAAGCACTCTTCGAGCGAAAGGATATTGTCACCGGCCATTGTTTGCGTGCTCGCGACAAATTGCAATAGAATCAGTGCGATTGTGACAAATATTATAGACTTCATCGTGCATGCTCCCGTTTCTGTCATTCCAGTCATTTATGGTCATTGCACCATTTGTGCATCAGACGCCACGCATTCAGTCACTCCAAGCTTTTTCAGCACATACATCATGGGGCACCAGTTCGTGAAAGCCGATTGCACCAGATTCACGCCGACAAAGGCAGTGAAAATGAACCATTTTGGGCTCAGGAACACCGCGAGCGCAACGCTTGCCAGGATCACTATCCCGGCAATCAAGCGAAGATACCTTTCGACTGTCATAACATCACCTCCGCAATCTCTATGTGTGATATAACAGCAGAAGCCGGTTTTAAGTTCTTTGATTTGCAACCTGGAGAACAACAGATGTGGGTACAGAGACAATGCGGCGGCAGTCGCGCAATGAGATAGTCATTCGCGGACGTGACCAATGCTACGTCAGGGGAAAGTTACAGTGGATGTATATATGTCGAATTCCACAATATAAGCCGTTATGTCAATTACCCGGTCAAATCCTGAGCTGGACACCGACCTCCATGACCTGTTCGGTGGGAATGTCGAAGTAGGCGGTGGCATCCTGGGCGTTACGGGACATGAATGCGAATAGAGCGGCGAGACGGGGATGCATGATGCCACCGCCGGGGATCAGGCGTTCGCGGCCGAGGAAAAAACTCACCCTGTCGATTTGGAAATCAAGCCCTTTCTGCCGGGCGAGTTCGAGCGTCTTGGGTATGCTTGGGCTTTCCATGTATCCGTGAAGTGTCTGGATGTGGTAAAACCCTTCGCCGAGGTCAACGATAGTAACCTTTTCGTCATCCGGTACTCGGGGCGATTCCTGTCCGGTAAAATTGAGTATGGCTATGTGACTGTGCAATACGTTGTTCTGCGCGAGATTTTTCAGGAGAGCGAGAGGGACCACATTGGGATTGCCGGTCATAAATACAGCCTGCCCGTCGACTCGCACAGGCGGGTTGTCATGTAGTTTTTTCAGGAAAACGTCAAGGGAAACGGATCGTGCCCTGAGGTCTGCGGACAGGACTTCGCGCCCTTTTTTCCATGTTGTCATGAGCAGGAATATGCCGCCTCCAACGATGAGCGGGAACCACGCGCCTTTGAAAATCTTTGTCATGTTGGCGCTGAAAAAAGTGAAATCGACAACGAAGAATATACAGACGAGGGGGACAGCGGCAAGGCGGCTCCACTTCCAGCGGTCACGGGAGACGCGATAGAAGAGGATGGACGATATCAGCATGGTGCATGTGACCGCCACACCGTAAGCGGCAGCGAGGTTGCTGGAGGTTTTGAATCCGAGCACGAGACCGATGCAGGATACCATCAGGAACCAGTTGATGGCCGGGACGTAAATCTGCCCGATGTGGTGGTTTGATGTGTGGAGGATACGCATGCGGGGGAGATATCCGTATTGCATGGCCTGCCGGGTGAGTGAATATGCTCCTGATATCAGTGCCTGGGAAGCGATGACCGTGGCCATCGTGGCGAGTATGACCATGGGGATGATCAGTGGGCGTGGCACGAGTTCGTAAAACGGATTTACGGTGGCTTTTGGATTTGAGATCAGGAGAGCGCCCTGTCCGAAATAGTTGAGCAGCAGCATAGGCATGACAAATGTCAGCCAGACGAGGCGTATGGGTTTTTTGCCGAAATGCCCGAGGTCAGCGTACAGCGCTTCGGCGCCGGTAACGCAGAGAAATACAGACCCCATTGCGAGAAACCCGTGGATTTTATTGTGAATGAGAAACTCTATTCCGTACACCGGTGAAAGCGCCATGAGTATCTGGGGATGTTTGATGATCGACATGATTCCGAATGTCCCGATGGAAATGAACCAGATGGCAATGATGGGGCCAAAAAGCGCGCCGATACGCGCGGTACCGCGATATTGCATCATAAACAGGCCGGTCAGGATTACGATAGTGCCTGGCACTACGAATTTATGCAATCCGGGCGCTACTGTCTTAAGTCCCTCGACCGCGCTTAGCACTGATATTGCCGGAGTGATTATGCCATCACCGTACAGCAGGGCGGTGCCGAACAGGCCCAGGGCGATCAGCAGCACCCGGTAATTCTTGTCCTTTGCCATAACCGACGAGACGAGTGATGTCAGCACGAGGACTCCGCCTTCGCCCTGACGGTCGGCGCGCAGGATGAATATCAGATATTTGAGCGTGACGACGATAAATAGCGACCAGACAATGAGTGATATGATGCCCATGATATTGAAACTGAGCGCCTCAAGGCCCGCCTCGCCAAAACATTCTCTGACGACATATAGCGGACTTGTGCCAATGTCTCCGAACACGATACCGAGTGCGGCGACAGACAGAGCCGCAAGTTGTTTCCTGTCCTGAGCATTGCCATGCAGTGATGATCGGGATTCTCCCATTTCGTACTCCTGTCAAGAGAAGGTCAATTCCCCAATAATGTCAAACACATCATATTCTACTGCCAATCGCGGTGAAAACAAACAGAATCGAAATAGCAGCCGGTGGAAATATTTGCCGCCAGTGGCTGTATCTTTTCCCCTCCTGGTGCACAATGGTAACGGATGGCTGAAGATCAGACCGGGCAGGGATGGAAAACATGAATGTGATATTCGAGAAAATGGCCGAAGAACACGGTGCAGAAGTGCTTGAGATATTCAACTATTATGTAGAAAACGGTTTTGCGGCGTATCAGGAGATGCGCTTGCCGCAGGAATATGCAGGAGTGTTTCTGAAAATCGCGGCAGGATATCCCGCTTATGTTATGAAAGATGCGCAAAGCGGCAGACTGGCAGGATTCTGTTTTCTGCATGCTTTCAGGAAACAGCCCGTTTTCAAAAAAACGGCGGAAGTGACATATTTCATAGCGCGCGAAGCGACAGGACAGGGGATAGGCACAAGGGCGCTCGCACTGCTCGAATCCGACGCGCGAGCGATCGGCATCAAGCATATCATCGCCAATGTATCATCAAAAAACCACCAGAGCATCGCCTTTCACACTCGCAATGGTTTTGCAGAAACAGGGCGGCTCAGGGGAATCGGCGAAAAAGCGGGAGAGGCATTCGATGTCGTGTGGATGCAGAAAAGCCTTGCGTGAAGGGCTCTGGATTCCGTAATTGGATTCGGGGCGCAGCCTGCTACAGTCTGGCTAATTCCAGTCCGAAGAGGCAATCTGTCATATCCGATAGCAGCGAATAGAACGATCGACAAGGGGAAAGTCATACATCGGGAAGTTTTTCATTGTGCTGTATCCACTGTGCCTGCTGCTCGGCGTTCCATTTGTTCCAGCCTGTTTTACCGGCTACAGGCGAATAGTCATAGGGATCGTGCCCGTCGAGGCGGGCGGTGATATGATCGAGTAACGCGTTGAAAAAGTAACCCCAGCCCCAGCGGTTCTGGAATTGCCATACATGAGCCGTCTCATGGATCAGGATGCTGCGGTCGTCGGCGTATTTCGAGCCGATCAGGATGTTGCTGCCAAACACCCATGCCCCCATGCCGATCTGCGCCGTCCAGTGCCGGTCGTGTATCCGAATGACGGAATAATCGACCTGATCGCCATAGACGCCCTTGAGAGTTTCGATCTCTTCATTTGTCAGCAGTCTTGATTTTCCCATATTATCACCTGCATCAGTGTTGTGTGATCATTGCCGAATGATATATTATGATATGGTACAATACAACATAAACTTTCGTAGGGCATTTCTGACATGGCTGACATGAGAGCCGCACAGTACTGTGAAATTGTCACCCCTGATCTCGTACGCGTGAGGTACGAAGTGGCTGGGATTGGTTCGCGCATCGTGGGGCTGGTAATCGACCAGATGATCCTGTCTTCGGTTGTGGGCGCGATTGTGATTGTGGTTCTTGTGACATTTTTCGGATTTGTAGAAAATCTTGTCGAAGGCATCTTCGGCAAGGGGGGCGAAGATGCCGTGACGACGCTGGCCGGTTTTATCTTCGCTTCGACCATGTTGTTCTATTTTACGGTATGGGCGCTGTACCACGTGATATTCGAAACCAGGCGAAATGGCCGTACGCCGGGGAAAAGGGCAGCCGGCACACAGGTAATCAAACTCGACGGCACCGCTCTTTCGTTGCGCACATCCATACTCCGCAATGTCTTCCGCATGATCGATTCACTTCCGTTATTATACATTGCAGGCGGCATTTACCATCTTGTCAACAAGTACGGACAGCGGCTTGGCGATTATGCCGCGGGTACGATTGTCGTGCGGGTGGCGGGTTCGTCCTACCTCGACAGAGGACCCGCAAGGGGCAGCAATGCGGACACCAGCGCCAGAGAGAGCCAGGAGATACAGGCATGGACATCAGACGCGGGCTTGCTGGACCTTGCCGACCTTGAGATCATCCACAATTTTCTCGGCCGGCACGACACGTTAACGGCTGACAAGCGCGAAGAGATAGCCGACATGATAGCGCACAGGCTTGCTGAGAAATATGGCTATAGCATTGAAGGCTTCAAAGACCGGGCAGTCGATTTTCTGAAACTTCTCGTAAACGGATAGCGAGAGGTGGGACACATGAAGAGTCAATAAGCGGGTTCGAGTCGCGCATCGGGACGGCGATACCGCAACCGGGATGTCTGCACAATGGGAAAAATACGTCACATACTGGTATTCGAATACGGGCAGCAGCAAGCCAGGACCGGATTTGACGAAACTGTCTGGGATGGCCGGGCCGTCTTTAACCGTATCGACTCTATCGACGGAGTGCTCACCGCCATAGCGCAGCGGTGGGACATCATCATCTGTCTGTCCAGTTCCACATTTGTCCTCAATGTACTCTACAACATCATCGGAGAAAGCGAGCTTCGCCGGACGCCGCTCGCGGCCTTGCCCGACTATGAAAGCCTCACCGCTTTTCTCGGAGACTACCTGCATTGTCCGGTCAGTTCCATTAGTGAGGATGTTTCTTCGCGAACGTCTATAACAGACCGGGATATCCTGTCAGACACTGATGATTTCGAAGCATTCAATCTTTTCAACGAAGCGGTTTTTCTCCATGATGCCGAAACTGGCAAAATCATTTTTGTCAATGAGCGCACCTGTGACATGTATGGCTACACGAGGGGCGAAATCGTTGAAATGGATGTCGCCTCACTCAGTTCGAACGTGCCGCCATATACCCAGAACGAAGCTCTGGATTACCTCTCGCGCGCTCTTACCGGGAGGCCGCAAAGATTCGAGTGGCAGGCGAAGCACAGGGAAGATTTTCTCTTCTGGATCGAAATCACCATGAAGAAAGGTTCGATCAACGGCCGCGAAATCATACTCGTTTCGGCTCGTGACATTTCCGAGCGTAAACTGAACGAACTAACAATGACTGAAACCGAACAGCGTTATCGCGCGTTCATCTCCAACAGCAACGAAGGAATATTCAGGTTCGAGATTATCCAGCCTGTCGAAGTATTGGAACTAAAGACAAGGCAGGTCGCCACAGTCACCGAGTCCGCAGTGCTTGCCGAGTGCAATGACAAATTTGCCCGGATTCTCGGTTATGGCAGCCTCGATGATATCGTCGGACTAAAGGTAAAAAAAATACTTTCTGTGCAGGGCGCTGATCAGGCGGAAGATTTTTTCTCCCATTTTATCGACTTCAGCTACGCGATACAGGATTACGAACTGACCCGCGTGGATGACGATGGCAATGTTATCTTCATCTCGATAGGCATGTCCGGCATCATCGAGAACGGACGCCTCGTGCGCCTCTGGGGAGTGGCGAGTGATATCACTGAAAAGAGAAAGATCGAAAAGGCTCTGAGGACGAGTGAGAAGCAATTCCGCGTGGCATTCGACAATGCTGCCATATCGATGATCCTTGTCGGACTCGATGGCTCGTTTATCAAGGTCAACAGGAAATTCTGCGAGATGCTCGGCTATGCCGAAGAAGAGCTTTATGAGAAAAAAGTAATGGACGTGACCCATCCTGACGAGACCGGCTTTGCGAAAGACGCGATTTCAAGCGAGTGGTTCGGCCTGGATTATATCGAGAATCACCAGAAACGGTATATGGCAAGGAACGGCAGGGTCATCTGGGGCCTGCTCAACTCCATTCTCCTCCGGGACGAAACGGGAAAACCACAGTATTTCATCAGCCACATCATCGATATCACCCAGGCGAAAATGGACGAGGAAGCCATAAGGCTGAACGAAGAACGCCTCAACTCGCTTTACAAGCTGAGTCAGATGAGAGATGTAGATGACGGCCCGGTAACCGAGTTCGCACTTGAGGAAGGGGTGCGCCTCACCGGCAGCAAGGCAGGCTATCTCCACCTGATCGACAAGGAAAGCGAATCCGTCAGGATATTCCTCTTTTCCAAAAATGTCATCAAGACATGCAGCGCGAAAGCTTCTGACATGTATCCTGTCGCCGAAGCCGGCATCTGGGCTGATCCGTACCGTACCCGGCGGCCTGTCATACACAACGATTACGAAAATGAAAAAGGCAGGCGGGGGCTGCCCGATGGCCATTTTACAGTGGAGCGCCACATGAGTGTCCCCATATTCGAGGGCAGTGACATTGTCGCTATCGCCGGGGTCGCCAACAAGGAAACCGGCTACAATGAGGCTGATGTGCGCCAGCTCACGCTCATCATGAATGAAATGTGGAAAACCATCGTGAAACGGCGGAGCGAAAAGGAACTCCAGAAAAGCGAAGAACGTTTCCGCGGTCTCTTCGAGCAAACGGCAGTCGGGGTCTGCCTCGGTGATCTTGACGGCTGTATCATCAAGTCCAATCCCGCTTTCTGCAACCTCACCGGTTATGCCGAATCCGAACTTTATGGCCGCCGCTTTGCCTCTCTTGTACACCCCGATGACCTGCCAGCCGAGGATGACCCCATCGAGCGACTCCTCGCCCGCAAGGATAAAAGCTACTCGCTCGATGTACGGCTCACCAACACAAACGCCTCGCACAACTGGGTCTCGATGACTGTGACCGTACTGATGAATGCCCAGGCGACGCCCTATGGCTGCGTCTTTATGACTGAAAATATCGAAGAGCGCAAAAAGGCCGAAGCAGAAAAAGAAAAGATTTACAAACAGTATCTCCAGTCGCAGAAAATGGAGGCTTTCGGCAAGCTCGCCGGGGGTATCGCACATGATTTCAACAATATCCTCACGGCCATAATCGGCTACTCGGAGCTCACCATGAAAAAAATCGACGCCGGTGATGCTATATTCAAAAACATATCTTTCATCAAGGAGTCCGGCGAACGCGCGAAAAAACTCACAAACCAGCTCCTGACGTTCAGCCGCAAACAGGCGTTCGAGATGAAGCCCATCAACATAAACACCGTGATTCAGAACTTCCAGAAAATGATAGACCGCATAATCGGCGAAGATGTCGCACTCGATATTTACCTCGATGACGCGCTATGGGATATCGAAGGAGATACCAGCCAGATCGAACAGATATTGATGAATCTCGTTATCAATGCACGCGACGCTATCGAAGAGGGCGGACATATCACCATCGAAACAAAAAACACCGATATAGATGCCATATCTGCAAAAATCCTGCCGCCGATCCCCAATGGCTCCTACGTCGCGCTATCTGTCACCGATACCGGCACCGGCATGGACGAAGAAACCATGTCTCAGATATTCGAGCCGTTTTTCACAACCAAGGAGACCGGGAAAGGCACCGGTCTGGGCCTGTCTACCGTCTATGGTATCGTCGAAGCTCACCACGGCGGCATTACCGTCTATAGCGAAATGGGAAGCGGATCGTGTTTCAAAATACTCTTGCCGCGTTCTGCCAGGACGCTGGTGGAAACCGATGCCGCCGTCTCCGCGCAATATTGCGGCATCAGCGGCACAATCCTGCTCGTGGAAGATGATCAGATGGTCATGCAACTCGCGAAATCAGTGCTCGAATCCAGTGGCAATACAGTCCTGAACGCCGAAACTCCGCTCCATGCCATCGAAATAGCCAGAGAAGCCGGACATATCGACATGCTGCTTACCGACCTTATCATGCCGCAGATGAACGGAGTGAAGCTCCATGAGGAAATCAGTACTTTCCGCCCCGGGATCAAAGTACTTTTTATGTCGGGGTATCCGGAGAACATCATGATACTGCAGGGCATGGTCGGTGGCGAACATCACTTCATCGCAAAACCTTTCAGCATCGCCGCTCTTGCCCGCAAGGTGTGTCAGATCCTTGCAGATGAAAGGTGAGCAGACCAATCTACCCGGATTCCATTTCATTATTCGGCAACAGTTCAACCGCCGAAAAATCAGTCGGATCTGTTTTTTGACAATTCGAGGATCGAAAAGGCCTTGTCCGTTTCTTCAGTGATGCGCGAAGTGATATTCTTGATCATTTTCGTAGTCAGCCCGAGTTCGCTGAAAGAAACCTTGTCAAGCGCCGGCACTTTGCTATCGCCTCCGTTGCCGATGCCCTTCATGCGGCATAGTATGTCGGCGAAGTGGACAACGGTCGTTAGAGAACGGTCGATGCGTGCCTTGTCCGGCGAGTGATGCAGGGCGATGGCTTCCTGCAGCATGAGCGGGAGGGACCATTTTTCGGTGATCCACTTTCCTATGTTGCAATGAGTTATGCCGAGCACCTGTTTCTCCGCATTTATTATCAGTATGCCTTTCTCATTGACGACACTGATGATTTCCTTGAAATCACTGGTGAAAAACTGGCTGAGGATCACTTTGCCGATGTCATGGATGAGTCCGGCTATCCAGCCTTCCTCGGGATTTTTATGTCTGATCTCCTCGCAGACCATGCGTGAGACACAGGCTACCCCGATCGAGTGTTTCCAGAATTCCTCAGCAGTGAAGTATACGCCGCCGAGAGTTTCGACGTTGAAGAGTTCGAGGATCGAAGCCGTAATGGCAATACTCATGAGAGTGTTGTAGCCGAGAACGACAGTGGCGCGCGAAAGAGTCGTGATTTCGGTGCGCATGCCGTAAAATGACGAATTTGCGATCTTGAGTACTTTCGATGAGAGCGCGAGGTCTTTTTCGAGTACATTGCCGACCTGTTTCGCGTCGGAATTGGGATCGGCGAGAATCTTGTTGATATGGATGATAGTTGTCGGCAGCGTAGGGAGCGACGGGATGTTTTCAACCCTTATGCGGAAGGCGTTGATTCGGTTGTCATTGTCCATAAGCATACCTCGGATCGGTAGTGATTAGTTCAGAAAAGATTGATCATTTGTATTGTTAGGTTGGCTTTGTCTTCCATCAGCATCACGTGTTTGCGTGGTTCGGTGACGATGACCATGTGACTGCCGATTTCGAGGTGAGTGTTGGCGTACATCAGCTTGTGGACCTTGACGCGGCCGGGGATGCCTGAGAACATTTCCCTGGTAAGTTTAGTATAGTCGGCTGAAATGGTTTTGAGTGATGCTTTCAATTCCGCCTGTTTTTCGGCCACGCGAAGGAGTGACTCCCTGATCTCAGGGGAAATCTGGATTCCCTCGTTCGATGCTTTCGAGGCCTTTTCGATGATAAATTCGAGTTTTTTCAGATTCATGGAGATAGCCTGTTTTTTTTCTTCGAGCACCCAGAGGGTTTTCTGGATGTTGGCGTCGCGGCCGACACATATCTCCGTTTTGACCTCTGCCTCCGAGCCGGCGTAGTGAGTTTCGACAAGGTTTCTGGCGATAACGCGACCGCCGATGATGCGGCCTGTCCTGGACGTGACGACGACATTGCCGTTGCAGAGTATTTCGGAGTGAAGTATGCCGCGTGATACAAACAGATTGCCTTCGACGGTGACATCGGCGTTTTCGATGTACAGCGCTTCGATCGAGCCGGAGCATTTGACAGTGGCAATGTTGCGCCCGGTGATGCCGTGCCGGGCGTGGAGGTTTCCATCACACTCGATATAGGCGGCTTCGATGTTGCCCTTCACAGTGATGTCTCCGCCGGCTTTGACTCTGAAGCCGTCTCTGATTGTCCCCTTGATCTGGACACTGCCGGTGAAGTTGATATTGCCGACGCCGAAATCGACGTCGCCATCGATGATGAGTTCGGGTATGACAGAAATGGTGTCGGACGAAAGGATGGGCTGGCCGGAAGCGGTAGCGTAGTACTTGCGGCCCGTTTCGTCGCGCGCGACATTTTTGCCGGGCCTTATTGGTACGCCTTTGCCGTGTTTGCCGGGGATGGGACGGCCATAGACATCGGTGCCGGTTTCGCCTCGTGTGGCGCCGGTGATTTCGGCGAGTACTTCGCCTGCGGAAACACTTGTGATATTTCTGCTGCTTTCGCGATAGTCGACAGAGCCTGAAGGGTCATCGTTTTCGTGTTTGTTGTCGATGACGCTGGAGCCGCCCGGCTGGCAGTGAAACTTGACCGAAGCGTTGATGCCCTTGCGGGGTGGTGTGCCCATTGCCACGAGAAATGGGCCGACATCTTCCTTTTGGGCGAGTTCCAGTTTGTTTTTGAGATTGTGATCGGGCATGATCCCATAAGTGACGCCGGCTTCGGCGAGGAGTTCGCGGAGTATTGACACCGTAAGCATGCGGGTCTGCGCTGCCGTGTCGATCTCGACATAGCAGCGCAGCGCGTCTTTGGAAACCAGAAGCGATATGCCCTGAGACGACGAAATACTCATGGTTTTTTCGTTGAGCGGGATATCTGGAGAGTCCGGTGATTTCTGTCCTTTGCGTTTCAGGTCCAACTCAATGACTTCAAGGCCTTCGATGTCATTTTCTGCGAGTAGTTCGATGAAGCCATCAGGGTCCATTTCCTGGACCTCGCCGATGTCGAAATCCTCAAGCACAGTAGTGGGGCACTGCAGTTCGGACATGCCGGCGCTGCCGCATGGAGCGATGAGGTCTTCCTTTTCGAGCTCGCGAAGGAGGTCCTCCATGCTTGTGCTGATCAGTTCAGCTTTATCTTTGTTGATATCTGACATAGTCCCTTAGTCAGCCAGTGGCTGTAGTCTGTAAAATCACAGAAAGTCGCTGTCGATGAAACTCTTTCTGTTTTTTGCCGCTGGCGGTGGAGCCGGTGCCCTCGCCGGCAGAGTGATTGTGACACCAGTCATTTTTTTACCGTCACGGGTCATTTCGACAGAAGCGCCCGAGCGTTTGAAAATTTCGCCGCTGACCTGCTGAAATACCAATCTGTCGAAAACCGCTGGCTGCAAATTGTCCGTGCAGTTGGATGAAGCCGATGATCCGGAAAGGATCACAATGGTATTATCACCCTTTTCATCACTTGAGGCATCGATCGTGACAGTTGAGCCTGAGGGCGCGCTTTCGATGATGTCGACGATCGAGCAGGCGAGGAAAACGAACAAATCGACCGGCTTTCCGTATACATTTGCAGAAAAATCATCCTCTGGCGTAAATATTTCAATACTCCTGCCAGCCGCTTTTTTCCGGAGAAAGGATACGGCATTTTTTATCGTGACATTTACATCGTACAGCGTTTCCCTGTCAGCCAGCAAGGACATGAGTATCCTTGTGACACTGTCAAGTATCACGGCTCCCTTCTTCGAGTGGATGATGATCGCTTCGACGTCCTTTTCGGGACAGTGTTTTTTCGATGTGTTTCTTTTGATGAGTTCCGAATAGCCACGGATGGCAGTCATATTGTTGTTGAGATCATGCACAATTATGGGTAGCAGCCGCACGATGGTGTCCGACGTGATGATCTTCCAGAGTTTTTCAGTAGTGATATTATGTATGGCAGTATCAGTCATAGCGTCCGTTTCACAGATTCTGGCAGGTGATTTCTCCATCCTTCAGCATGAAAACCACATTGGTGAGTTCTTCTTGAATTGCGCGGCTGAAGATGGACATGCGGACTATGACACCGGGATAGATCGTGCCGCGCACATAGAGTTTGCCGCAGTTGCTGAATTTGACACGTTCTTCTATTTCCTCTTTTTTTCCTCTGGCGATGGCAAGCTGGCGGTGCAATCCGGAAAACACCTGATTGAGCTGGCGGTAAAACTCGCGTTTTTCCGGAGCGAGGGCGCCTTCCTCCTCAAGTTTTTTCGCCGCGATGATGTTGGGTTCGAGTTTTTCGATCTGGATGTTGGCCTGTCTGATCTCGCGAAGGCATTCGTTGTATTTCCGTTTAGTGTCGGGATTCATGCCAAGCTCGAAAAAAGTCGGTATATAAGAAGGGTGTCCGGCGTCATAGACATCTATGTCACCACCGGCGATGACGGTGCCGCCCATGATATGCCCCTTTTTGCGGTTGATGATCCTGACATCGTTTCGAGCCATTGTATAGCAATTGCGCAGGTAGCTTTCGACAATGACATCGCCCTCGGCCTCGAAGCGCATGTTTTCGGCGACATTGGCAAAGATATTGCCCCGCGCTCTTACTCTTATCTTGTCCTTTCCGTAGATCGAGCCCTTGATGTGGACATCACCGCCTGCCGTGATGGAACCGTTGTCGAGACAGCCCCTGAGATCGACATCTCCTGATGCTGAAATGTAAAATCCGGGCAGCAGATCGCCCTTGACGGTCACCGTGCCGTCGAATGTAATGTTGCCGGTTTCATATCCGACATTGCCTTTTACAATGTAGAGTTCGTCGATGCTGAGAGTGTGTCCGGAAACGATTAGAGTGCCGTCTTTTTTCGCGATGGCGGCCAAACCGTCCGGAGAGAGTTCGACATTGCGGCCGGCGATGATAGAGGCCTGCCTGCCTGGTTTCGCCTCGATTGTCCTGCCGGTGACAGTGATGCCTTCGCGCCCGCGTGTCGGAGGCACCAGCACTGCGACGACTTCGCCCTGCCGCACTATTTCAGGATTTATCATTTCGCGGAAATCCACATTGCCGTGCTCGTCCGTCCTGTAAAGTTCGCCGCCGAGACAGACACTTCTGTCGATGACTTTCATCTTGCCGTCATCGCCGTTGGCCGGATGCAGACCGGTAGCCACGACAATTTCCACGGGGACAACAAGCTTTGCGGGTATCTGTGCCTCGAAGCCAGCCTTGATGCCGTATGATATTCCTGCCTCTTTCATCTTTCGCCGGACAGTATCAGCAGTGATCTCAATTTCTTCAGAAGTGCCGGGGATGATAGTGAGAGTAGCGGACATTTCGTCTGGAGAAATAAAAATGTGAGCCTGCTCGAGATGGCACTGGAGGATGCTGATGAAGTCATCGACCATAAAGGCAATACCGTCGACCCCGGCAATCGCCTTGTTGGTGCCACTCATCAACTCGACGTTTTCGCCCATTGGGAAAGTTGCGTAGCCACCCGTGAGAGCGGGGACCCGGTTGCCGAAAACATCGGTGCCGGCAATCCCCTGAGTCGGAGGTTTCATCTCCATCAGCACCTGGCCGCGCCGCACGTAAACGCATTGAAACTCTTCTCTCCGTTTGATATTGGCCTTGAGCCATTCGTACTGTTTTTCGTCGATCGCCGCGGGAGAGACAGCATATACCAGTTCGGCGTCGCCTCCCTGTACCGGAGGCTTTCCTTTGGCCGCGAGGATGTTGCGGCATACTGTTTTGCGCGTGATCGCTTCGCTTATATTTTCGCTGCTGATACCGTAAATGATACCGGCGGCAGTGAGCTTTTCGATGACTGTCTTGAGATCGGGCATGATTACCTGATCGGCTTCGATACCGGGCTTGACGACAAACTTCAGATAAGCGTGCATGCCGTCCGAGTCGGATATCAGGACGAGATTGACCGAAGAGTCATCAAGAGTTATGACGTTCAGGCCGGTCTGCTTCAAATTCATTTCGCTTGTCGTATAAGCAATATCTGCAGGATTTTTCTGGTCGCTCATTGTGCCCTCATTCATGCTTATGTGTCGTCAAAAGTGTCATTTGAGGAATATCACTCTCATCTCGTCACCATCGTCGCTGATCATTATGTCGTCGGCGAGAGACCGGATGATGTCGATAATGCTTGTGGTGTTTCCGCCGCTGCCCGGAGAAATTTGACTGGAAATGAACCTGTTACCCCTGTCTGCAATGACTATCTCGACTTCGCGGTAATCGTTTTTGACCTGGACGATGATATTTGAGCTGCCACCGCCGGGGCTGATGCGAGCTCTGGTGACAGCATCTTTCGCCAACATCCAGATAGATGCAGCAATGTCGGCGCTGATGCCGAGGGATTCGGCGTTTTTCATAAGCAATTTCCTGATGGGAGCGATAGTGCTCGTACTGCCGGTGACATCGAATCTGATGACAAAGGGAATGTCTCCGCTGTCGGTATTGGCGATGCTGCCACCCGAAAACTTTTCCCTGACTACTGAGATGAGATAGTCGTAGTCGAACGGCTTTGGTATGAATTCGTCAGCTCCGAGACGTATCGCTTCGAGGGCCAGCTCGATCGTGCCAAAGCCTGAAATGACAATCACTGGTATGGAAAAACCGTTGCGGATGATTTTCAGCAGGTCTATGCCAGAAAACTCACCCGGCATTTTGACATCGGTGATTATCATGTCTATGACCTCGGTCGAGAAGACAGTGAGAGCGTCCTGGGCATTGTCCGCGCTCCAGGTCATGTAGCCTTCCCGCTGGAGCTCTTTTTCGATAAGTTCAGTGATTTCTCTCTCATCGTCGACTATCAGGATGTGTTTTGGTCGTTCAGATTCCATTTGCCGCTCCCAATTGTTCGTCATCGATACTCCTCTGCTCTTGCTGTATAGGCTCGTGTATCACTTTCAGTACGGTTTCGCACAACTCGTCCATCCCGAAAGGCTTTCTGATAAAAGCGCTTATCCGGTTGTCCCTTACAAACGAGTCCATCTCTTCGCCGCCCATCCCCGAGAGCATCACGATTTTAACGTCCTGCGATTTCTCCCTTATTGCCCGTGCAATCTCGGAGCCGCTCATGCCGGGCAGTACCATGTCGAGAAGCACGAGCGAAATCCTGTCTCCGCTCTCGTCGAATACTTCCAGAGCCTGTGCCCCGCTCGCTGCGGTGAGCACTTCCATTTCCATCTCTTGCAGCATCTGTCCGATGAGGTCGAGTACGAACTCCTCATCATCTACCGCAAGAACCGTTCGGATCGTTTTTTCCTGCATATTCGGTACGGCACACTCATTATTCCGCCTGTGATGCTCCCAGGCTGTCTGACGTTTCCGGCATGTAGACGGAGGTACTGAAAAGCCGGATCATTTCTCATTATTCGAATATGCTTTTATAACAAAGAAGCAGGCCATATTGTTTTAATTATCTACAAAAAAACTTGAAAAGAAAAGAAATGGGCAATAATTCAAGATGCGCATCGTCAACCCGCCGGACATGGCGCCAGTCGCGATTTCGCATCAGTCAGGCCGTCCTGACCACAAGGTCGACGCCACTGTCTGCCGCCACAATTCATTCATAAGCCAGTCCAGAATTACCCACAATGATACATTGCCGCCGGTTGATCACCTTATCGCCGATGTATACTATACGATTGATCTTGAGCGAAAATCCGATTAGAATTTTGCTTGCCAATCAATAGCGGCGTACTATCGAAAATCGTTAGCAGGTCATCGCGGAAATGAAATACAAGACCCTGTATTGATGTTATGATCAGTTGGACGCATCTGCCAAATGAAGCGGATTCAATACGATAACCATCTGCTGTCATGTCCAGCCTGGAGACTGTTTTATTGAGGATCAGCTTTCTCACAGCCAACACCGGCAATCTTAACCTCGCGGAAGCAGCTGGCGGGTTCAGGCTTTCACCAGGCAGCATCCCCCTGCTCGCAATAAACCTCAAGGAGGTGGGACCGGATGTTTTTTTCCTCCAGGAGACTTCCTGTAATGACAAACTTTCCGGGCATCTCGAAAGCTGCTACATACTCGACGGGCAGGGCAGCATGATCACGGGCGTCAGCCGGGGCATTTTCAAATCTCTGAAATTTCTGTCCGAAGGCTCGGGATACCGCTGTTGGAAAACAGTGACTCATACAGACCAGTCCCTCATACTCATCAATGTCCACGCGATCAGCCCCCTCAAGGACAGGGGATTTGTCCAGCGCCACAAACAGATCGGCGAAGTGCTCGAAACAATCGAAGATATCTACGCGGAGCGAAATTCCTTCATAGCGGCGGGAGATTTCAATTTTGATCCATACTGTTTCGGCAAAACCAGGGAAATGATCGCCGGATATCTCAGAAAAATCAGACTCAAACGTGATCCTGACAACGACCGGATGGTCGATATGGTTATGAAGTGGCAGGATTTCTTCGAGGAAAACCGGTTCCGCTTTTCAACAGTCAACGACAGCTCCGTGGCAACATGGGACCCGACAATAGCCGATCTGTTTACAGACAACCCCATTTCGGGAATTGCTTCGAATATCTCGGCGATGTATGGAATGAAAATCAGGGAATATGAAAACACGCCTTATGTGCGCTATATCATACCGACCGCATCGGCCGCATCGGCAATCGCGGTTTCCGCCATCGCCCGTTACGCGCCAGTCGTGAAACTTGCATCACTAATTCGGACTTCACTCGAAAAACTGTCTGTCGCATTTTCCCGTTTTTCATCGACCGGCGCTTCCGCGCTCATCATCGGCACATCGGCTAAATCCCTCGGGTACCTGCAGTCCAAACTCAGCTACACGCTCGATCACGTGATCACAAACCTCTCACCCGAAGAGTGGGAAGTGCTCGATCAGCCCGGCAACCGCCTTGACCGCCCATCCCCCGCCGTGGCGGACTGCAAACCCTTTTTCATGGATCACAGCGCAGTGACATGCCGCCTGATTCTTTGATTGCGTTTTATCCCGAATTCGTCAATAGAATTCGGGATTGCTGTCGCAAGATGGGATGAAATGCAAGGCGCAAGGGGCATTTTTGCAGTGAGCAGTATTCGTCATACGCAAACAAAAAAATGCACCGGCAACACAGCAGTTCGCCCTTATCGCGACTGCCGGATTCGACAATAGCGCACTTTCTATTGACGGATCCGGGTTTATTTACTACCCCCTTCACTCTGCCGCAAATGGATACCAGCATTTCACTCAAACTCATCATTGGAAATGATCATCCGATACGAAGTAATGGTGCATTCGCCGTAAAATCCCGCCAATTGTCAGGTCCCCTCAAGCCTGCTCCTTGCCGGTGGCATAGATTTCACTGCGAAGACTATCCGTCTGGGCCGCTACTTGCTGTGGAGGAAGGTTCATAAGGGTGAGCATGCGCCGGGTGACTTCGATACCGGCTTCGTATTCGGGAAGGATGATATCGCTGATGCCAAGTTGATGAAAGAGCCTGATGCACTCGGGGGAAGCCGCGCGGGCAATGATTTGTATATGAGGATTTGAATTCAGTGCTTTTTTGATGATCGAGCGCGCGACTACAATACCTGGCGAAGTGATAATCATCATTTTTGCCGATGAAATCTCCGCTGCTTCCAGTACGATTTCATGTGTCGCGTCACCGTACAATACGGGCATATCCGCGTGTTTCGCTTTTTCCACCCGTTGCTGGTCAATCTCTATGATCACATATTTCATGTCCAGCCGTTTCATAACCGATGCTATGCTAAATCCGACCCGGCCACCACCCGCGACGATGATGTGGTCTTTCATTTTTTCGTCCGGCATGTTTTTTGTATCGAGCGGTTCGTGCCTGAACATTTTTTTGCGTATCCTGTAGATGCGCGCGGTTTGTCCTGAAATCAGTGGCGTGAGGATCATGGTGATTATCGCTGTCGTCAGGACAAGTGAATAGACGTCGTGCGTAATCGAGCGGGAAGAGAGCCCAACACGGGCAAGCACGAAGGAAAACTCTCCTATCTGGAAAAGCCCCAACCCTACGGCGAGCGGTATCACATTGCCATATCTGAACAATCGCGCAATTGCCGAAAAAATGATCCCCTTTCCGAACGATACAATGCACACGAGCCCGAGTATCTGCCAGATGTTGTCACGCAGGAAAGAGGGGTCGAGCAGCATCCCGACTGAAGCGAAAAAGAGCAATCCGAACAAATCCCGCACCGGCACTATGTCGCTGAGCGCCTGATGTCCATAGTCCGATTCGTTCAGCACAAGGCCTGCCGCAAACGCTCCGAACGCGAATGAAAGCCCCATAAGATAGGTCGAATAGCCGATCCCGAGCCCGATGGTCGCCACGGCAAGCAGGAACAGTTCGCGTGATCCGAGCCGGGCAATATATGCCATGATCAGTGGCAGCAGCCGTGTCCCGAGTAGTATCATACCCGCTATGAATGCGGCCGCTTTTGCGAGAGCGAGCAGTATCACGGAGAAATCTATCGACGTATTCAGTTGTGGCAATAATATCATCAGGGGGACGATGGCAAGGTCCTGGATGATCAGCATTCCGATCATCACCTTACTCGACAAGGTGCCGAGCCATCCCTGATTCATAAGTGTTTTAAGTATCACCATCGTACTCGAAAGTGAAATGATGGAACCAAACCACAGAGATGTTTTCCAGTCCCAACCCCACGTATGACCGATACCCAGACCAAGTGAGATTGTTAATGCAATTTGTAAGGGAGTGCCAATAATGGCGACAAATTTTACGTCGCGCAAATCCTTGAGAGAAAACTCGAGTCCAAGCGCAAACAGCAGAAGGGCGACCCCGATCTCGGCGAGAAGTTCTATGTCATGAATATTTGTGATGGTAAGTCCGCCGGTGTGGGGGCCGACTATTATGCCTGCTATGATATAACCGAGGATGATGGGCTGTCCGAGTCGCTGGGCGAGCAAACCACACGCGAAGGCAACCCCGACTATCAGCACTATATCTGTCGCTATGCCCATATAATCACCTGTAACAGATTACGATCATCACTGCTATTGCTGGAATTCCATGAACATTTTGCATATATGGTCGCCCGGCGTTCAGGGCTGCGCGGATTTATTTTTTGAATAATCGTTGATTGCCTGTCCTCTTGACGTGAAGGACACGCCCTGCTGATACTGCGTCCCAATCATCACTGATTCGACAATTGGCACACTGATTCTCCGTTTTGCATTCCATCTGACAAGAAAGCTTGCGCCAGACCCGCCGCGGTTGTCGTTTGTCGCGACAACGTATCTGACCGTTTCGAGAGGTTTGAGAGATAGAGGCTTCTTGAGATAAGTCCGTATGATTTTGCCTTTTGAATTGTAATATGCCACCGAAGTAACCTGCATCGAATATTTCGTGTCGGTATTCCTTATGCTGAGCGTCACGGAAAGCAGAAATTTGTTTTCGTGGTCTCCGCTGTAGATGTGTGAATATGCTGGCACGTAAAGCAGTTGGCCTGAAGACATCTCGGGCTCAGCCGTGTAACATAAATGTGAAAATGTTATAACAATAATCGCGCTTAGTGCAAAAACAACAGTACGCATCAGAATCACTCCTTTTTGTTGGCACCTCTTATATTATAAAGCGATATGGAAAGTGTCGAGTGTTTTGTGATTATTGACTGGAAACGACTGCTACCAATTATGAATCACGGCGGCGAAATCATACCTGTGTCCCAATAATGGCAAACTGGGGCGTTTGGTGGTAGATTACTTTTAATTTCTTCGTATTACGCGATAATACGCACAATTTCGTGTTTATATTTATCTGATCTATATCGGGATAATATTAAAGATAAAGAATAAAGGAAGCTGCGGTGCAGTTCGCAGTCCATAACGGATGGCAATACACAATACAGCAATAGTCGACAGTGGAGCCGGCATTGGCTCCAATGTTACAATCGGTCCCTTCGCGATCGTCGAATCAGGCGCAGTGATCGGTAGCGACACCGAAGTCATGTCTCATGCCGTGATCAAATGCGGGGCCCGCATCGGAAACGGATGCAGGATACATCATGGCGCTGTCATAGGCGATCTGCCGCAGGACACGAAATTCAAGGGTGAAAACACCCCTCTCATAATCGGTGACAACTGTATTGTCCGCGAATATGCAACGTTGCACCGCGCATGCGGCGAAGGCGAAGAGACAGTCATAGGCAACAACTGTATGCTGATGGTGTCGACACATGTCGCACACAACTGCCGCGTCGGCAACAATGTCATCATGGCCAACATCGCGGCGCTTGGCGGTCATGTGGAAGTCGGCGACAATGTTTTCGTCGGCGGTCTGGCCGCCGTGCATCAGTTCGTGCGCATCGGATCATATTCGATCATAGGCGGCGGGTCGGCAATTACGGCAGATGTGCCTCCATACATGATGGCCGTCGACCGCAGCATTTGTGCGATCAATACTGTCGGCCTTCAGCGTGCCGGGTTTTCGCCGCAGACACGAAGTGCTGTCAAGAAAGCGTTTCGCGCGTTATATCGCGAAAATCGTTCACTCGTTTCTGCCATGTCGTACTTGCGGGAAAACTTCGCGGACATGCCGGAAATCGCGTACTTAATCGAATTTCTTGAGAAATCCAAGCGCGGCATCTGTCCAGGCAGGTAAACGCGCGCAATATGTTTCGATCTGGGACACCGGTGCAAATCCGTTGAATGTTCCAACTAAAAATGGAGAAAAGTCAATGAAAGTCGGAGTCATCGGCGTTGGCAAGATGGGGCACAATCACGTCAAGATTCTGAAATCCATGAAAAAAGACGTGAAGCTCGTCGGGATAGCCGACATAAATGAAAGCCAGGTTCGCAAGGTGGCGGAAGAATACGATACCGCGGCTTTTACAGATTACAGAGACCTGCTTGCAAAAGGCCTCGACGCAGTCTGTATCGTCGTCCCGACTACCCTGCACAAAACAGTGGCTATCGATGCGCTCGACGCCGGTTGTCATGTCCTCGTGGAAAAACCCATTTCCTCTACTATCGAGGAAGGGCATCAGATGATAGCGGCCGCCAACCGCAACAGGCGAAAGATTCTCGTGGGGCACATCGAGCGCTTCAACCCCGCCGTAAAAATCCTCAAGGAAATCATAGTCGATGGCGTCATTGGGGATATCGTATCGATCTCATCACGCCGCGTCGGGCCATATCAGCCCCGCATCACCGACTGCGGCATTATCCTCGATCTCGCCCCGCATGACATCGATGTTATTTCTTTCCTTTACAATGACCGTGTCAAGGAAGTATATGCCGTTGCCGGCAAGACCTTCCACTCCGAAGAAGATCACGCCACACTTATGATGAAGTTCCACCACGGAGCCGCCGGCATCATCGAGACATCGTGGCTCCCCCCACATCGCCAGCGCCGCCTCAATGTCGTCGGCACAGCTGGCGTATCCACCCTCGATTTCATCGAACAGAAAGTACTCGTTTATGACAAAAACTGGGCTCGCGAAGCCAACGTCAAATATCGCGAACCGCTCCGTGTCGAACTCGAATACTTCATCAATCTCATTTCCAATGGCGAGTCACCACTTGTTTCCGGCGAAGACAGCCTGCATGCTCTCGCAGTAGCGCTCAGCGCTGTCGAATCGTACAAATCCGACAAACTCGTAAAAGTATATCTTCCCAACATCGCGGAAACGCACACTCCCAAAGTTTCACCGCTTCGTGTCATCACTACAAGCTGAACATCGACTGATACCAGAGCCAAAGGGGCGCACTTGATGCGCCCCTTTTAATATCATGATGCCGATATTCCGCGCTCGTTTCGGACTCCGGAATACAACAACAACCTCAGGAAAAGTGTTACAACGAAGTGTTCGCCGAAATAATCGAATATATCAGGTGTGGAATGATCGCAGAAGCGATCTGGCTTCTTGAAGATGAAGTCACCGATAATAGTCCTTCGATTACGGGTGCTCAGATACGGGACATCGAATCTGCCGTATCAAAACTGCCGCCAGATATCAGACCCAAGCTTTCGTCTCTTCTCGATATACTGAAAACCAGAATCGACAAACAGTCTTCCGCCGCTCGCGAGTCATTTCACTGCATAGCCCCACCCGCCTCTATCGAGTCAGATTTAGCATGCGTCAAAGCCACCCTCTCACGCCCCGACCGGATCGCGGAGGCTTATGAAAAAATGCGGCTGATACTTGATGGCAACTCACCAGAAGCCATTTCCCGCCACTCCCCGGCGATCATCGCTGTCATATCTATGTTCATGCCCTCACGCCGGAATAAACTCACCAAACTACTTGATCTCGTTTTGGCTCAGCCAGCTGTGGAAGGCGATGAAAATGTCATCGAAGATTTTTCTCTGGATGTCATTTTCGATGAGGTGCGGGGGTTGATTCTTTCCAGCAACGGTAATCCTGTGGCAGCATACGAACTCCTGTGTGACATGATCAATGCTTTTGATGGCCCCACAGTAACCCAAATAATGAGTAAACTGAAATCACTTCACAAGATGTTCCCAGCCAGGTATAGCGAGCGGATCGCCAGGCTCATAGAAAAACGTACGGGATATGCAATCGAGGATGATTTGCAGCCCTCGGTCCCTCGCGGGAGGCCATCGCTCCACACACCGATACCAACGGCGGTCAATGCTATTGACGACTCGCTGAATAGTACTGGCAAAACGATCTCTCCAGAGCAAACGGACAGCTCACGGGTTTCGGAATCATCGTCAGAAACCAGTCGAATATCAAAAAAACGATTGCCCAGTAACCCGCCCGTGACTATTGCCGGATACATCCTGACCGGGCACGCGCGTGAACGTATCACCCGGCGTGGCATTAGACCATCCGATCTCGAAACCATTTTCGAGCACGGAAACAGTACCTTCGCGCAAGGAGCAGAGTTTTTCTACGTGCCTGATAAAACAATGCGATCCACAAAAAGCATACAACGTGAATGCAAACGCATCGAGGGTGTGAGAGTCGTGTGCAGCGGTGGTATTATCATCACTGCATATAAATCAAAACACTACCAAAAGCGGCTGAAAACGAACTGATAGTACACGCATGCCATTCTATCCTCACCATACAGTGGTGAATTGATGATGAAATAACCAGTTTTGATATTGAGAATTGACGGATATATTTGTGAAATTACGTGATATCAAACATACGTGAAAATAAGCGGAAAGATATCGAGGATTGTATCCGGTCCTGTTTTGCATAAATCATAATTCATACCGAGATACAAACATAATTCATTTTTGCCTAAAAGAATCTGTCGATTTCAATCTGCACAAGATGAATATTTGCGTCAAGCTTATTGAAAATTTGCCTTGTCATAGATGATGTGATTTTAATTGAAGTCATATCTGAAATATCTCTATGGTAAATTATGTTTTCTGAAATTGCTGTCTTACGAGATTCCATCTGAGATAACAGCTTTCCCGCAGATACAGCAAATGAAAAAGTGGCGCGGCGCCCTATCTGAAGTTTCGAAGATACACCAAGCGAAAAAAGTGATGTACGCGATTGAAAAGAAACAATATTGGAAAAGTTTTCAATGCTATCAATTCTATTATCAGAATATTCCAACGTCGTATCGACATTTCTTAGCATGCCAGCGGCCCCAAATGGTTTCGAAATGACACTTCTGGATAGTGCCAGCGAGTAACTGGTTTCATCTGCAACATATATGCGAGAAAACAGATAATACTTTCTGATACCAGTGGTGACCGAAATCGAGTGCTTTTCAGATGTTATAGTTTTTAACGCAAAAGTTGCATCGGAAACGACCCCTCCGGAAGAATATGCCATCTGAGAATCGGACCACAAGACGCTTCTGTTGAGATTAATGGAGGCTTCACCACTCTTCCCGATACCAGTTTTGCCCTCGAAGGACCATGATGTTCCCCTGTTATGCTGCTTATCCTGCTTGAATAATTCGATTGACATTTCTCTGTTGTCAGACCCGGCAACGAAAAGTCCGACAGCACCAAGTGAAGAAGAAGTATCACCCCCCAATGTCGTCGTGGAACGCAAACCGATATTGCTGATCTCGACAGACAACGCGGCATTATCGCTGATTGTCTTGGTGACAGTCCCGGACATTGTAACTGATGGGGTTTCATCAGATACCGATTGGTTATATTTAATAGAAAACGAATCCCTGACCCCACGTCGCGCTCTATGACGGATATCATACGCTTGCTCGGACTGTGCCCTGGTTCCGTATTCAAAAACGGAGTCAGCTATATTCCCAGCCTGCCTCATACGACCAGCTTGGGTAAGAATCTGGGCCATGTCGAGTTTTTCAGGAACAGTTAATGGAAGTGAAGCCTCTATGTTCTTGTACTCGTCTGATGCGGCCGCCCATTTGGCATTCTCTCGATAGATGCGGATTCTCTGACCTGCCATACGTCGGAATAGATGTTCTCTGTTACTCCGAGATATATCTAGTGCCGTTTCTGTAGGTATTTCAATAGCTGATGATGCTGTTTCGGAAATGTTTGCTTCAATGAAGACGGATATCGAGGCATGGCTACCCGAAAAAAAACCGTCTCCCTCATCTCCATGTTTCACATCCGATAGAGTTTCTTCAGAAATCGCAGTACTTGAGGAAATATCATTAGCCATCGCATCTGAATTCCAGGCCGGGGTAGCGCCAGAATCATTACCTTCGCCAGTGTCAGATGCAACAGTATCCCACATAAGTAATTCATGGCCATCAGGAATTGATTTTACGCCGTAGTCTTCGCGATAATCACTTATAGCATTGGGGATTGTTTTTGCCATATCGTTTGGTGAATTATCTAAAATAATCTGGTTTGGTTTTTGAATATCGGGTTCTATTGTTTTTTTATCCAAACCAGAATCATTTACTATTTGGCTTTTATGCAAATTTGATCTTGCCATATACTTGTTTTCTTCTTTGGAATGGTCTGGCTTAAGCGTGTTTATTACTACTTGCTTCTTATGAGTAGCGATATTTGAAAACGAGCCATTGCGTTTAAGTTGCAAATACCCCAACAGCGATGGTAAAAATGCAACGACAACAAATGCAATTATCAAAATCCGTGAGCGAAATTTCAATTTTTCTCCTTTGCTTTATTGAGTAATTTCAATGCCTCTTTGTAACGTTTTAAATCAATCAGCATTTCCGAATATTCACAAACAACAGTGAAATTTTCCGAATCAGCGGCAATTAATGCCTCAAATTCGGAAATCGCATCGTCGACGAGACCGACACGTGAAAGTATCAGTGCTTTCCTGGTTCGTTCAAAAGAAGACATTTCAGTGATTCGCCCAAGTTTGTCGAGCGCGCTGTGGTAATGCCCAAGCGCCCTTCTGGAATCTTTTTTTCTGTAAAACTCGGCGAGCAGATAATCTGGTTCGTAGTCGGAGTCGTTCAAAGTCAAAGCCTTCTCAAGAGCGAGTAATGCTGTATCAGGCTCGGTATCAAAGGCGGCAGCAGCAAGGCCTTTGAGAGCGAAATAATGTGAAGGCTGAATGGAAAGTGCTTTTTTGTAATAATTAATAGCGTCCACATTCCGCATGTTGTCAAGCATCAGTTGGGCGATCCTGACTAAAATGTCTGCATTCCCCTGATTGTTTTCCAAAACAGAACTGAAAAGTCTGTCTGCCTGGTCACGATGTCCAAGTCTGTCGAGCGCCCCCGCATAGTTAAGTGTGACGTCGGCGTTGGTAGCAGTCTGGGTTCTGTAAGCTTCAGCGACTGAGACAACATCTCTGTAGCGGCCAGTTTCATAATATATGGCAGCCAACCCAACAACCGAAACGATGCTGAATGATTTGCCACTCAGCATTTTGAGGTAAACAGTTTCGGCTTCATCATATTTCAAGTCATGAAACAGTACAGAAGCGTAAGCTGCCGCGACGTCGATATCATCCGGGTACAGAGCATAAAGGGCTTGCGTTTCAGTCCTTGCGCTTGCGTAATTATCGGTTTCGAGATATATCCTGATTTTGAGCAAAGCAGACCTTTTGTTTGCTGCGATATGTTCAACATTATCAAGCTTACCGGCGACAGATTGTGACGATATCGCAAAAAACACAAACAGAGCGAAAACAAACACATATTTATATCTTTTTTCCTTCAAGCAAAGCTCCCGCCTTTCCATATTCCTTCATGTCTATCAGCATCTCTGCATAATCATTTACAATATCAATGTTCCCGGGGAAAAGACTAACAGCGCGCCTGATAATGGCTTCGGCACGTTTTCTGTCTCCTGCGGCCCAGTGAGCATGTGCATTTTTCCGCATACCGAGAGGCGTGCTCCCGGCACTTTCCCCATATATCTCGATATATCTCCTGAAACATTGCACGGATTTTGCACTATGCCCGTTTTTTGCGGCAATAGCTTCGCACATGCCATAGGTGTCTTCCTCATTTAGCCGGGTCCGCCTTCCCGCCTCTTCATACATGGAAATGGACAGATCATAATTACCAGAGGCGAAAGCGCGCGACGCTCTCACAATGAGTATTCGCGTGTCATGCGGCGCTGCTTCAGATGCCTTGTGTAAACACGCTTCTGCAAGATCATTATAGCCTTTTTCATAAAAACTGTATGAAATATCGAGTAAACCCTGTACATCCGCCTTGCCGACCCGGGGAATGGCAGTCAAGACTTTTCCTGCTTCAACCAGTTTCCCACTGCGAATGAGAAGGTCTGCATACATCAGAGAAATTGGAACTGAGCGCGACCCTCTCCTGAATAGATAACGGAAATAGACCAAGCTCTTTTCGTCAGGATACAAGGCAGTAGCTGCAGAAACGAGCAGATCGAAGTATTCGCTCTCATCCGGAAAACTCTGGACAAGTGGAAAAACAGCACTGGCAGCACGCTCATAATCAGCGGCCGACAATAGACTCTCGGCATATTTGACCCTGTATTCGGTATTGTCCGGGAAAAGCGTCACAAGTCGGGAGTATATTTCTGCCGATTGTGTATAGAGGGAATTCCACGAATATGCGTCAGCTAGTTCGGAGAGCATTGGTATGTCATCAGGAAACTCTCTGCAATAATGAATCAGTGCATCGAGCAAGCCTTTTTTATCAGATAGGACTTTGTGAGAGTCGATAACATATTGCCAGACAAGATGATCCGCAGGAGACCGCTTCAGCGCGGCATTGCCATAAGTAATAGCTTTCCGGTATTCTTTCAATTCATAAGCAGACTGGACAAGAACGAGAGACACATGCCGGTTATGTGGATGAGCAGCGAAACACTTGTCGAGCCAGCGAATACTGTTTCCAGAGTCCGAAGCGTCAGCGTAAACCCTTGCTTTTTTCAGCATGACAGCATAATCTGGATAATTACGGTATGTTCGGTCGATCAATTCCTCAGCTTCCCTGTTTCTGTGATTCAATACCAAAGAAGAGGCGCAGGCATCTACGATTCGTTTGTCATATTTTGCATTGTCGAGAGCTTCTTCCAGGAAAACAAGGCTTTCCCTGTCGCCCCGGGCCAGGAGAATTTTCCCTGCAAAAAACAAAAGGTCCGGGTCATCGGGGATGGTCCTGAGTGACAGTTTCACAATATCCAGCGAGGTTTTATATTTTTTACGATCAAAGAAATGAATGCAAATCACCATAATGGATTTTTTGTGGCAACTGTTGGCTGCAAGTCTTTTTGAGAGACGGACAAGGCTTTTGTCATCACCGATGAAAATAAGGATATCCGCAAGAGTTTTCGCCGTCAATATGTCATTGGGAAACAGAACCATTGTCCGGTCAAGCACATCGATCGCAGCCCGGGGATTATTTGTGCGACTGTACAAGTCGGCGAGTTTTCTCCAGTACTTGATTTCATCAGGTTTTTGCCGGCACAAACTTACCAGCACATCGATTTGCTGTTCGATCATTTGATTTATGTCGTAATATTCCTCAAGTTTCTTCATATACTCAACTTCATCAGGGTGATGGTCAATTATCTGCTCATGGATTTTCGCAGCATCTCCAAGCATTTGTAGAGTTTCGTAATTCATAGCGAGTTTTTTCAGATTTCTGAGGTCGTCAGGCCTGTATTTTACAAGACGGGAATACTGTTTCAGGGATTCTTCATAGTCTCCCATCAGGAAGTAAATGTCCGCCCGCTGCTGGATATTCCAGTAGGAAGTCCTTTTTGATTTGCTCATATTTTCAAGCATGAGCAAAGCATCGGTATACTTGAGTTCTTTTTCAGAAAGCGTGACAAGGTCATTGTCCCGCATGAAAATCATATAAGAGAACAACAGTATTACCAGAAAGAAAGTAGAATATTTGACAAACCCGACATTCATTTCACAGTTGCCGCAATCTTTGGAGTTATTGACACAATCACATTTTCAGTATTAGATTCGATTGAAAATGCAAGTTCGCCCCCCGCGCTTGTATTGACAGTTTTTCTTGTAGTCTGGCTGCTTCTTCGACAAGTGATGATGTAGCCATGCGATGCCCGGAGACCTCTCCATTTATGGAGCGCCTTGCCAAAAGAACGAGTGGAATATGTCAGGGAATCGCGATCACGACCAAACCCGTGCACATCCGATGTGGCAAAAGACAGGTAGGGTATTCGCCTGGTTTTCCGTCTTGTAAGTACAATTCTGTGTCTGTAATGTTCATCGAGGTGGACATAAAGCGATTTTTTTTCATATTTATAGCCAAGTACCCCGGATGATTTTTCCATGTCGACAATAGTTGCCGCCGAATAGTTGTCGAATCTAATTGTACGGCAGTCACCGGAATTTTCGACGATCCATTGGGCAGTCCCGATCGGAGTGATTTTCATGTTGGCAAAATCAAGGACGCTTTCAACGTATTCCGTCGTGAACATCGGAAATGCATTCTGCGTTTTCACCCATTTGAGGATTTTTTTAAGAGCATTGAGCGATTCCAGACGTTCACCGGAATAAAAGTGGAAATAGAGGTTGACGGGTGCAACCCTGATAGGCGACTCAGTTCGTTTGTAAGTGTTGATGACATTGACAAAACCACCGAAAAGCCCGGTCCAGTTGTTTGTGTAAAGGTTCTCGTTTGACGCTGATGAATATACCTGAATGTAGTTGCCGGCCTTGCGAAACAGCGGCGCAACATAGATATACGAAGGATATGTGGCATCGAAACGCAAGTCGCCGCCATTAATATTCAGAATACCGGCATCCTGCGCCAATTTTATGGTGCTTCGTGGCGGCAGACAGTTGCCGCTCCACTGGAGGAGTCGTGCTTTGCGATTGGGGGGGGAAAGGTTGCGATTGATGAAATCAATAGCGCCAACAGTCTCTTTTTTGGGATCAAATGAGTAACCGGCGATAACCCAGGGCAGGACAGCTTCGTTAGAAAAAGTTTCTTTTGTAATACCGATATCAGCATAATTATCGATATCAACACTTGTAACTAACGCCCTGTCCCACACAAGCGGATGGGAAAATGTATGCGAAGCAGGCTCGACATTGGGAAGTCTGAAAATCTTTTTAGCCATATTTATGGCATTGGCATTACCCTTCAACCGGGGCATCATCTCCGCTACGATGACAGATACAGAAAAGGGCGCCCAGGATTCACGATGGAATATTTCAGTATAAAGGACATCGCCTGTTGAACGCTTCTGATCGAATCTTGTACGTGAAGTTATTCCATCGCCATCGATGTGAGAATAAAAGACGCGAGCTCCGTTTCTGGTAGTGACATCGGGCCGTGGAGTGTGGTCTACGCCGAGCGCTCTGGAAAAAAAGAAAAACGGATCGATCCTCCATTTTGTAATATCAGTCTTTTCCTGCGTATGCGTCAGGTATCCATCTGCAACAAAACCGCCATTGGGAGTCAGGATGACACTGTCCGAAAGAATACCGCTCGACTTCAGGCGAAGTCTCAGAAATACTTTATTTGATTTCCCCGTCGAATGAATTTCTGTAAATGTAGTCAAATCGCCAATCAGCTTTCTTTCAAATTCTACCACTGAAGAATCCTTGAAAGCGACTGCGATATCGAGAGGCTGATCTGAATACTCGAAACCTGCTCTGATGCCCATGAGCGATAGTGTGGCATTTATGATTTTTTTGTCTACCGGCCCAAATCTTGTGTCGGTTTCGGGCCCTATGCCATCGAGCATGACAACACGTTTGCCTGATCGCAGCTGTCGTTCGAGCCATTTCCAGTATTTCGCGGCGTTATTCATTTTGTTCGATGCGAAATATACAATGATTGAGTCATATCCTTTCATTTCCCTGTCTGATGGAAGCCCTCTTGCCACATCATGCAATTCCATCACGAGCCCAAGCCTGTTGATTACCATCTCGACACGCCTGTGCAGATCGGAATTAAAGTCATAGTTGTACTTACGTTCGGATGAGTTGTATAGCCCCATCACGGCACGATTCATGGATTCTGGAGTGGATGAATAAGAAGGAGACCGAACAAATGCACAAAGCAAAAAAGCCGGTATAAGTATTGCCATGACATGTTTGGCGGTATGGGGTTTTCCATGTATCATTTTGATCTTGTATACAGCTTATTCAATGCGGTTTTTCCGTATTTCTTTACAAAAGCTGCATCGTACTCGCCTTTCAGCAGATGTGGTTGGTCAAGATTTACAGTTTCGACGGCAGACAAAAAGCCATAGTCCCGCGCTCTTGAGGATACACTCGAAATCATCCTGGTATCTGTTTGAGAAGCATAGTCAAGCGCAAGCACAACTCCGCCAGCCGCCATGAATCGCGCAAGTTTTTCTACATAGATTCCGTGAGTATACAACAAGTCGCCGCTATCGAACAGGCGATATTTTCCCTTGCCGAAATCATAGCATGACGAAAAACACTCGAACATGAATCCGTCGACAATGGCAGAAAGTGGCGCGTAGATCGAAAAACCTCTATTGGCAATCAACACTTTGTCAGGATATGCCGTTCTGACACTCCTGGCAAGCTCGATCATGGAGTCGATATTCTCCGGATAATTCTCCACACTGTCGAGAGTGTCGAAAAACAGGCCGTCAACTCCAAGCTCCCCAATGAGAAAACCGGCTCTTTCCAGGACATGTTTTTTCCACGTTGGACTCGACACGTCGGCATATACACTACCCCAGTCACCATTACTGTCAGGCTGTTTCCCGTCTTGTTTGTCCATATACCATTGTGGGGCGCCGGACTGAAACAGTTTTTCCGCATCAGCCGGAGCAGCCTCGCCGAGAGAGATATATGCAACGGTTAACGTGGTTTTCTGGAGTTCGGCAATCTGTTCTCTGGTGTAGTGCGCCGGTTCGATAATGGCGAGTTCATAAGAAGAGATGGCCTTTAATTCTGGATTTCCGTAATAACATATAAAATTGCGGATATTTGCGAGCTTGTTTGTCTTGGCATTCATGCTGTCCGACCTGAAACCGAGCATGACAACCACAAAAATGAGCGTCATTATTGCGATGATCAGACTCGATCTTATCCTTTTCATATATTATTTATAGTGTATATTTCCAATTTATCCAACACAATACGGTATATTGTTCACATTGGATGCCGATCAAATGTGATGTTGGGGCTCAGTAATCATCCTTGAGATTGGATAATACTTTGACAATAAGAGATTATTACTTGCTCATGGCAAAATAGTAAACCGGAGTTCAAGGAAATTCGTCAAAAGATGTAGATATATGTAAATTGTACCTTATAATAATGTAGGATCATAACATGGGGACATGCTCGCGTAGCGGTTTGATGCGAGTAGAGAACGAGTCCCGAGAATGACGCATTTAGATGAATGGCAATGACTGGCAGACTGTATCGGTCATGGTGGCGTTAAAATATCTCAAAACATGTGTATTTTTGTAACACCCGATTTGCTGGCGGCAGCATGCCGCTGAAAAGGAGCTGCGCACAGGAAATGCCAATGAGTAAAAAACACGTATTTGTACTTGACGATGAAGGTACGGTCACAATGCTGACGACGATGGTGCTGAGGTCGAACGGATATGATGTAACATCTTCCAACGACCCGGTGGAAGCATTGAGAGTACTGAAAAACGATTCATTCGACCTGATCTTGACAGACATAATGATGCCATGTTTGAATGGGTTTGATCTCATCAGGGAAATACGGAAACATTCAGTGAATAACGATGCAAAGCTGATGGTCATGACGGCAAAGGTGATGGACGAGATCGAGAGACGGGAGATATATGATCTCGGCGCTGAAATCATCAACAAACCGATCGTTCCGCATGTTTTGGTCGAAAAGGTTGGAATGTTGCTGAATTGACAGATAATGAAGCGGGAAAACCATCGGTATACCGTACGGCGGCAAATAGGGTTGCCCAAAAGCTGAAGGCAACGAGTGTGATCGAAACCAGCCTGCTTGTTTGTGGCCTTCTTGTTTTCAACCATTTCATCGTTCCGGACAATTTCGGTTTTCTCAAATCACCGATCCACCCATTTTGGGGCATTGTGATTCTAATTTCTATTAAGTACAGTTTTTCGGAGAATATGCTGTGTGCATTTCTGCTGGCGGTTTCTCACATAACGCTTTTTCTCATTGATAAAGAGGGGAATTACCATTTTTCGTCCATCGGGACACTTAATGATGTAAAAGTGCCGATGCTATATATGGTCGTTGCCGGCATAATCAGTGACAATCGTGACAGGATGATGCAGAAAATCAGGGATAATGAAGCCCGCATCGATAGTCTCACATCTGAAATCGAAAAGGGAACACGGAGAAATGACGCTTATGGCGTAGCCATCAATCAACTTAAAGCAAGAATAGCCGCCCAGTCAACCGGAATGCGGAGCCTTTTTGACTCGTTGCTGAAGACAAAAAAGATGACTGTCGACGAGATCAGGCAGAATCTGCTCGAGGTGGTTTCAGCTCATACAAATGCGAGTGCTATTCATTATTATGAACTTAAGGATGGCAAGCTGCAGAGAGTATGTTCTTATGTGACTGACAATACCGAAGAGTCAGACCGGGATATCGGCAATGACATCATCCTGAATGAGTCATACAGAAACCGCAAGTTGACATATTTGACCAATATGCAGAGTCAGGTCAGGCTCGACTCTTTCACCAGCGGCAGTATCGCTGCCGGGCCGGTCGTCGATTCCGCCGGTCGTTTGCTCGGGATGGCCGCTATTGAGAAAATGCCTTTTATCGACTATGTGCCATCTACATTCAAGCTCCTGGATACTATCCTGAGCTGGTGGGGAAATGCTCTCGGTGAAAGATACGATATCGATGAAATGCGCTCAAGGATAATTTTCGACGAACTCACGGGAGCATACACTTATTCGTATTTCCTGAATCGTTTTGCACAGGAATTTGTGCGCTCACAACAGTATACCATGCCGCTTTCGCTGACACTTATCAAGATATCGGACTGTGACAGTATCAGCCATGAAAAGTTGATGCCGCTCAGGCTGACAGTCAATCGCATAATCAATTCAAAGATAACCGAACTCGATATCCTCGCGACATACTGGCGTGATGAGCATCTGGCCGTACTTCAGCCATTCACGACAGGAGAATCCGCTGGCGTTACTATGAAACATGTTGTCGAGGAGCTTGACACCTATGATATCCAGCCTTATCGCGACAGTTACGCACCCTTGAAGTTAGAGTATGCCATCGTGGACTACAGGGTTGGGATGCTCAATCATATCGAAATGATCATGGAAGTCGAGGAGCGGCTTGATGGATATCCGCAGGATGCCGGGGGAAATGCTGAATAATGAGAGAACCCGCTACCGGCACGAATGATGCAAAACCACAAGGGACAATGTCGAGAGTCTATTTCAAGTGTCTTCGGATGTCGATCCCGGGATTGGTATTGCAGATTGCCGCTATTGGTATCCTTGCTGACTTCATTCCACTTGATATCCCCGGTGCGGCGGCATGGCTGGCTTTTGTTGCCGGGTCTGTGCTCAATGCGTGGGGATTGACAAATATGACACACAGGCAATCGGTTACCGATTTTGTCGTTCTGCTGTCACTGAATCTTTTTTTGCCGGTATATGGCGCGGTCGGCTCGATATTCCTTGCGATCGCCAACAGAAAGCTGGAAAACCGGAATGTAATCGCCGAGTACCATGCGCATGTCAAGGCAGAGATTGCGCTCGAAAAGGTCAAGGGCGATTACTCCGCGAGCCGGCATATCAGGCGTGAACTGGAGATTCAGTCTTATCAGGATATTATCCTCGGATCGGACCGTCTGCTGAAAAAGGCTTTGATCAGAAAGATTCGCGATCAGTGGGTGCCGGGAGGCATTGGACTTCTGAAGCTCGCTCTTCGTGACGACGAGTATGAGATCATTTCGTACGCAGCAACGGCGCTGACTTATATCGAAGAAAGAATATACAAGGGGATACTTGATCTCAAAAATGAAATCGAGCGTAACCCGGGCGATCTGAAGCTCAAGATCAGGCTCGCCCAGAAATATATCGACTATGCCGGATCAGGACTGGTCGACACCGGAACATGCGCTTATTACACCGAGATGGCGACCGGGCTCCTCGATGATGCTCTCAGACTGAGTCTCGCCGATCAGGACCTCTTCAGTGTGCTTGACTCCGCGCAGCCACTCTCGCGCGACGAAGCGGGCATTTTCTTCCCGGTACTGCTGATGCAGCGGCGCATCGCCCAGGTACTCGGCAATTCCGAAAGCGAACTGGAGCTGTGCAATGAGATACTCTCGATGGACCCATCCCATCACGACACGCTTTCGAGACTGTGTTCGCTGCAGTTCGACCTCAGGATGTTCGGTGAAATAGGTTATACGGCAAGGCAGTTCATCGATGTAGTGAAACTGAAAAAAGCGGAAATGGCGAAAAATGAATTACTTGGCGCCAATGGCGCGCATCCGCAAGCACGGCGAAACTGGTGGAGCGTCGACGACTCCAGAGCACACGAAGCGGCTCTGATCTGGGCTGGTTTTTCCGGCAGAGCAAACAGCGGGGAGGAGCAGACTTGAATCCTGTGGAAATGATCGATTCTCTTGAGTTCGCGGATTCACTGGAACGAAGCCGCATCCTCAGCCATCTGTCTCTCAGCAATGACGCCACGCTGCTCGGCCCTCTTTCCGAGCGCGCGCGCCCCGACGCACCTGATGTCGAGAAAGCTTTCTGTCGCTACCTGCGTAATATCGAGCTCGATGATTCGCTCCCTCATTTGAAAATCCTCTCGATCTCTCCAAATGCCGCGACAAGGGCTTTGGCATTCGATGTGATCGCCCGCATCCCTGAAAAAATCAGGATTCCCATTCTGACCGGGCTCCTAAAGTGTGATGATCCCGATGTCCAGCATGACATCCTGACACAGATGGCGGCACTCGACTCTCCCATATTCTGTGAGGAGATAGAAAGACTTTTCGAATCCGAAGTCCCCAGGGTGATGCACATGGCATTTCGCATCGCTGCCCGCAACGATTCCATGTACGTCGCAAAACGTATCACAACATGTCTCGACCACAGTTCGACTGATATTCAGGCTGCGGCTATTGAGGCGCTGTCGGAAATGAAAAAGGGCAGGGTTTCACAAAAAGTTGTCCGTATGCTCGGATGCGATGCGGCAAATGTGAGAAAATCCGCCCTAAAATATGTTTCCAGAAAACTCGGAAAACGCGCGGGACCATTGCTTATCCCCCTTGTCAATACAGAAAACGATGAGGACAACATACTTATCATCATCAGGGAAATCGCAAACAACGGCGGGCCGGTAGCAATCGAATCACTCATGTCTATCGCTTGCCGGCATGAGAGCCAGCGTGTCAAGCAGCTCGCGAACTGGCTTATCGAAGAGTATGGCAGGCCGGAACTGATAAAGGCTGTCCGCCGGCAGATCAAAAAAGGCGATGAGCGAATCCAGGCGTTTGCCATCCTGCTCGTTGGAAAACTCGGATTGAACGAATGTGCTAAACTGATCGTCAACTTCGGGCTTTGCGACAATGCCACGGACATGGCAAGGTCGGCAGCTCTCGAATCAATCGGATATCTCGCCGATCCGTCACTTCTGGAACAACTTGTTCCATTTTTCTACAAGGATAATCCGATGGAGCGCTACCTCGCCGTCCTCTCGGCAGTGAAGGTCGCTGGCGGTATTGAGAACTGCACCGCTATCCTCGATGTGCTGAACGATTCTGAAACCGATGGCGGTTTTCTCAAGCAGGTTGTGCTCCAGGCGCTGATCGACAAGACAATCAATTGGGACAATAGCCATCCCACAGTATTCAATACACTAATAAAGGACATTCGGTCTGATAATATGAATATAAAATATCTGTCGATCACGGCTCTTGGCCGTTCGCAAAACCTCGATGCCGTACTTCCACTCTGCGAGATCGCACTCAATGATGAACTGCCGGAAATGCGATCAGCCGCGGCTTCTGCCCTGAATGAACTGACATGTGGCGACAATAGTGAGGTATTGCGAATTGTCACCATGGATGCAGTCAAGAGTACGGTGTCCGCAAGGCTGTCTCTTTTTGCGGCTCTGCACTGGGGCTCCCAATGCAATGCGGCCGCGCATGATTATTTCGCTGCCGTATCGGATACTTATGACACACTGACGGACAAAGAAAGCGAAGCTCTTGTGACTATCGCCAGAAAGATATTCGAGTCGGACCGCAAGATAGCTGTGGCAAGGATCAAGGAGCATGTCGGCCGATGGGAGCAGATGCTTTCACTCGCATGGGTGAGCGAAGTGCCGGCAACCAAGAGCGAATCTGCCAACTGGAAGCTTCTGCTTTCAGAAAATGATCCTGATGTCGTTACTGCCGCGTTCGAACGCCTTGCCGAGGAAGGCGCCTCGTGGGCGCTTGATTATATGATGGATGCACTGCTCGAAAATCACGGACTGACAGACCGCATGGCACATCTCAAGGCACTCTACAAAAAAGCCGTTGGACTTTGATCTGATTTGACAAGGACTGAAATATGGTCGATGTATGCTTGATCCTCGAAGGCACTTACCCCTATGTAACCGGGGGGGTTTCCGCATGGCTTCACAATCTTATTTCTTCTCTCAGTCAGATACGCTTTTCCCTCTTCCTGATTTCCTATAAAAAAGATCGTGACCGAACGCCCAGGTATCGGTTTCCTGACAATGTTGTAAGTATGGTCGAGATATTCCTGCAGGATGCGCATCTTTCGACACGAGGGCCGCGTGGCGGAGAGAAAAAGATCGAGGATTTTCTCCACGGATTTCACGATGATCTGCGCAGACACGATATTTCTTCATTCCCTGATTTTTGCCGCCACGC
>CAZQSL010000009.1:0-49903 GCA_964595945.1 uncultured bacterium | reverse complement strand
CAATATCCGCTACCGACGCGTCGTGTCCGGCGGTTCGACTATCACTCAGCAGCTCCTTGACATTATGGACCCCCATGCGCTCGAAGAGGCAAAGCCGAGAAAACACATGATGGAAGAAATGGGCGCCGCGTTTATGGCTGAAGGCATTGTCACGCTTGCCGGCAGCCGTCTCTACACAAGCATGGCAGATACGGATGACGTTATCGATAAAGCACTGGCTGGATTCGACCGCGTGTTTGCGAACATCGAAACCGCCTGATCTCAAAACCGAAAGGAGATGCCGGCAATGGCAGACGCAGAACTCAGGAAAAAAATGGCTGAAAAAATCGAAGAGGGAGAATTTGAAGTCGCCGATCTCCCCGAATTCATGGGGCTCTTTTGTGCCATTAGTAACGAATCGGATGACATTCAGGATGAGGTGGAAGGCTGGTCGCGAAAGTTTCAGATTACACCCACAGACGGGGCGGAAGCAATCTGGCTCGTCGTCGATGACGGCAAGTTTTCGACAGGCACTGGCTCGACCGATGGCGCGGATGTGACGCTGAAGGCGACAGGGAAAAACACAGCCGCCATACTCATCGGCGACAAGGACGCCACTGCTGCCTATATGTCGGGGGAACTCGCTATAGAAGGCGCGAAACCAGACGCCATCAGGCTGCGTGCTGTCATCGAAATAGTGCGCGAAGAAATCGAAGGCTGAATGATATAAACTGTCGTTCCGGGTGTGGCTACAGGCGCGCCCGGGACGGCTGCTTCACTCTTGCACACAAATTGCGGCGAAAGGCTCAGAGATGAACGATGCCTCGTATATCCTCGCTTATGACATAGGCACTACCGGATGCAAGACGTGTCTCTACAGCATTACGGATCACATCGAGATCATTGACACGGCGCAGGCCGGATATCCTCTTCACATGATCCCCGGGGGGGGGGCCGAACAGTGCGTTGACGACTGGTGGAATGCCATGTGTGCCTCAACGGCAACGATACTCGACAGAGTGAAAACCGATCCTTCCGCTATCCGTGGAGTATCCTTCTGCTGCCAGATGCAGGGGTTTATCGCCGTCGACAGAGAGGGACGCGCTTTGCGTAATCCGATGAGTTACATGGACGGACGCTCGACCAGGGAAATCTCCGATTACCTTCATCACGGCCCTATCCGTATCGCGAACATGAATGCGCGCAAGTTGCTGAAGTCTCTTTATATTACCGGCGGTATGGCGGCAACCGCAAAAGACCCTTTGTGGAAGTATCACTGGATGCGGCGTAACGAGCCTGAGCTTTTCACAAAGATGCACAAGTGGCTCGATGTAAAGGAATATCTGCTATTACGCTGCACCGGTGAGTTTTGCATGACACCGGACTCGGCAAATATCACCTTTCTGTATGACACTCGGCCTGGGCATCTCGGGTGGAGCAAAAGCATGTGCAGGATGTTCGATGTGAATATCGACCACCTGCCGCCGATCGTGCAATCGACAGACCCCGTCGGGGGACTCAGTGAAAAGGCTGCCGCAGAACTTGGCCTCAAGGCTGGCACTCCTGTATTCGGCGGCGGCGGCGATGTTTCGTCAATCTGCATCGGAGCCGGCTGCACCAACCTTTATGACACTCATATATATGTCGGCACTTCGGGCTGGGTGGTGTCGAATGTCGACAAGCGCATGGTGGATATTACTTGCCTTATCGCTTCGATACTCGGTGTTATGCCAGACAGATACAACTATGTCGCCGAACAGGAAACATCGGGGGTATGCCTGCAATGGGTGCGCGACCATCTTGCACTCGATGATATCGGTGTATACCTCAAGACCCACGGAGGCGACATCGAAGACCCTGGCTCTCTGTATCCATTGCTCAATCAGGTAGTGGAAGAAACGCCACCCGGCGCGGGCGGAGTGATATTCACCCCCTGGTTGCATGGAAACCGCGCACCGGCCGAAGATCCATTCGCGCGAGCCATGTTTTTCAATGTGGGACTAAAAACCGGCAAGAGGATGTTGATACGCGCTGTGCTCGAAGGCGTTGCATATCACAAAAGATGGATGCTCGAATCTATCGAAAAGAAGATACCCCGCAGGGAAACGGTCCGTTTTGTCGGCGGTGGCGCAAAATCCGATGTGTGGTGCCAGATCATGGCGGATGTCACCGGTAGGACAATCGAAACAATCGACAATCCCCAGGACGCTGGCGCTGTTGGCGCAGCCGTGATTTGTGGCGTCGGGCTTGGCGTTATTCCCTCTTTTGGAAAAGCCCGTGATTTTGTCCCGGTCAGAAACACATACATCCCTCGCGCCGAATACCGCACGATATACGACAGAGGCTTCGGCATTTTCAAAAAGCTATATAAAAACAACAAAAAATTGTTCTGGGCCATGAACAGGGAACTCCAGTAAGTTGCCTGAAACACAAAACACATGAAAAAACATAATGACAAGATATTGCGCGCGGCTGTTGTAGAATTCTCGAAACAGGGTTTTCATCAGGCCCGCGTCGAGGAAATAGCACGGCGCGCGGGTGTGGGCAAGGGCACCCTTTATCTCTACTATCCGAGCAAATCAGAGCTCTTTTCGGCGGCTGTCACCGACGGGCTCGAACGCATCATCGCAAAATTGGGTGCGGCCCTCGATTCTGATTTGCCATTCATGCAACATTTCCGCGTCTTAATCGAAGAGAGTGTCACTCTATACCTCAGGTATGGAGACCTTGCGCGAATCATTACTAATGAGTTGTCAAACGGCATCGACCCCAAGACCCTCGGAGAAATCGAAACCGTGCGAGAGAGATTCGTGCTTTTCATGGCCGACATGCTCGACGACGGATACAGAAGGGGATACATCAAGCAGATAGACTTTCACCTTGCCGCAGTATCGATCGTAGGATTACTCGATACACTCAGCCGTCGACACTTCAAAAATCCACGCAAGGTGAAAAAAGAGCAGATCGTCGACATCATGTACTCCATGCTGTCGTCAGGTTTGCTTAATCGCAGAGATTGATCCCGTGACTGTACGAAATTGCCGTGTTTGGCTTCCACACCGGCACTATCCTTTTGTTTAATTCCCCGTAGCTTTTGCGAATAACTTAAGCGAAGCCATTCTTCTCACATTTGGACTCATACGCATTGTTGCTGTAACAATTTGGAAGGAATAAGTATAAGCGAAAAATCTCTGGTGTGATCCCCGCAATACGGGGATCACACCAGCCGTTTGTTTCTGATGTTGGGCGTGGTATAACGAACCCCGCCGCCGCGCTACTCATGGTACTTCAATGGATGCTAATCGGTACAACATATTCACTCGTTCCGCGAGGGATACTCCCAGTCAGGATCATTTCAACTGAAGGCTATCGGATATTTCACCGTTGAGTTTCGTCGCGCCGGCGCCGTGGAATCTGACGGCGTATCCGGGGATGACAAGGATGGTTACGTCGTCGCCTATTGCTGCGCATTCGCGGAGTTCGGGTAGTTTTGTGATGAGTTCCAACATGGCGTCACTGAAGGATTTGATTTCGATGATCCTGGTGGAGGCATCGACATTGGTGTCTATCCAGCGATTGTCCGCATGCTTGAAAGCACGGGCTCCGGCCATGACAAGTGATGCGGGGACGGGATGAGCATCGGGTTTCACAGGAGCTGAAGATGGCTGCGCTGAGTCTGGGCTGGCACCATAGCCCTTGCCGATGGCGGCTGTGTTGTCGGCCATTTGCATTGCGTTGTTGGCGATGCTTCTGCTGACCGAGGCCTTGCCAGATTTTTCCTTTTGTGCTTCATTCATGGTCCGGTCCGCGCTTGCAGTCATCTGCTGAATGGAGTATGTATCGATTCGGACATCTTCGCGAGCGAGGAACGATGTGTATTCGGTGACTATGCCATATCGTTTGCTGAGGCGGACGATTTCTTCGACAAGCTCGGTGTTCGATCCGTTGATCTGAATCTCCTTGATGAGAGTGCCGATGCGCCGCGCGGCCCAGATGGTGGGGATGAAGTCCGACTGGCCGCTGGAGTCTTCGGGCGCATAGGTGTACAGATACTTGCGCTGGTGGCCTGTCTCGGCACCTTCGATGATGATTGTCGAAGGGATGTTGTGTTTGAGCCGGCCCGTGATGATGAGGTTGGTGCCGCTGTAGATGTCAGGATACTTTGCGGGAGTGATGTCGTAAGGGGCGAGTCCGCCGAAGTCGATTTCCGGCCCGGTCAGGACAGGGTTGTTGACCATGCGGAACAGATCGCTGACTTTCACTTCGATATCTTCTTCCGGGCGGACATAAGCGCCATACCCGCCGACGCGTTCCGTGAGGGTATCGAGGAGCAGCGTGTTGACGTCGTACCCTACGCCGAACGTGAATATTCTTGCGTTGACTTTGCGGGCAGCTTTTGTGACATTGGATATGATGTCGGCGATGCTGGTAATGCCGGCGGTGGGGAGTCCGTCCGTGAGAAATATGATATATGAGGGACGCCTGTTTTGCGGATCGAGCATTTTGTATGCGCTGGTGAGGGCGTCATTGATGTTGGTGCCACCCGCGGCCTGCATGTCCGAGACTTCTTCGACGGCTTCTCTGATGTTTGACGATGACGCGATACGTAGTTGATTGAATATGGGTGAGGGGGATTCATTGAAGGTTATGACGTTGAATCTGTCGTTTTTGTTGAGTGAACGGAGGCAGTAGACGAGAGCGTTTCTTGCCTGTTCCATTTTGCTGCCGCTCATGCTGCCCGTGCGGTCGAAGACAAATACAATATCTTTGGGTGTGATCGTGTCAGGGTCTTCGCGCAGGCCTGGAGATGCGAGTAACATGAAGTAGCCGTCTTCGCGGCGCGGGAAATATGTCAGGAGTGAGAGGCCCATGCCTTCGCGGCTCGTGTCGAAAAACAGATCGAAATCGGCAGATGGCATATTGTCTTTTTCCGTGACCGAGATGGTTGCGGAGTTTTTGCCGGACCGGCTTGTGCGAATGATATGAGAGGGAGAGTAGATATTGCGAAGGGGGAATTTTGACGACAGGTTGACCGTGATGGCAGTTTCAGTAACTCCGCCTGAGTACTGAGGAGACTTGATGGGGCAGTTGTAGTGCCATGCTCCGCCTGTGGATGGGAGAGTGGAAACATAGGAAAGCTTGATTTTGCGGGAGCCCCCGGCTTCGATGGGAAATATGCGTGCGCGAAAAATGCCTTTGCCGGCCAACTCGAGCAGTGCGGGATCCTGTGCGCGGCGCACGATATCTTCATAGATACTCCTGGCCTTATCACGATCAAGGATTTCACCGGCAATTTCCATATCGTTGACGAAAAGGGAAAATTTGCTGACGGCCGCGCCCTCGGGGACTGGAAAGACATACCATCCTTCTACCGGCCGGAGCGTTCGGTTGACGATTGTCTGCTCGATGGTTGTGCGCGCCGCCGCCTCTGTGATCGAAACGGCGATGTGCTGATAACTGATGTCGAATTTCACCCGGTTTGGAGCAGGAGCAGGATCAGTGGTGGGGAGCGGTACGATAAACCCTGCGGCATGCGCTCCAGCCGGAGCAATTATTGCCGCCAAAACAATTATTAGCCCAATGATTGTCTGTCTCACAGATCGATCCTCCTGAATTTATTACCCGTTCATCGTCAATATGTGAAATCTGACAAAGAGGTTACGGTTGATGCGAAAAAACTCTTTTGGATAATTAGACAGCCGTGGGGATAACGTGTTCGCGACATGGAAAATAGTTTGACTATATCGGGGTGTGTAACAAAAAAGATGACCGCGTTTCGGACACTATATAAAAGGATATAGATCGCCCTGCCGGTCAAAGCTGAAAAATTGGTTGGCCGGAGTATTGGATTGTTTGAAAAATGGTAGAAAAGGCTGTATTATTACGATGAAAGTGTAAGAACTTACACACTTCGGGGTGGTGATGGCCTAAGAGCATCGCTATGCGATGCCGGATGACCGAATGCCCATGTTGTTGAAAAAGCGGATACTCATCGTTGACGATGAGGAAAACATGCTTACGATACTCGAAGCGCGCCTCAAGCATGCGGGTTTTGACGTGGATTGTGCGCGAAACGGCATCGAGGCCGTAGAGCGGGCATGTAAAAAACCTCCGCAACTTGTGATCCTCGATATAATGATGCCTGGCGCTGACGGGTTTGAGGTGATCGCAAAGCTTCGCAATGACAAACGCACCAAGACTGTCCCGATCATGATGCTCACGTCACGATCGGAAAAAAGTGACATCCAGAAGGCGCTTACGCTCGGCGCCAACGACTTTATGTCCAAACCGTTTGCGCCGAACATTCTGCTCGACAAAGTCAAGCGAAACCTAAAGGTACGATAAGCCGCGGAGCATCCATGCGGCAGGAGATATATGAACGATCGCAACAGGATTGACAACGACAGCGATACTCAACTGCAAATCAAGGAAAGTTTCAGGTTGCGCCTGATGATCGCTATCCCGGTGCTGACTACGCTGCTAGTGCTTGGTCTCGGACTTGTCATGATAGACATTGGCAACCGTGAACTCGTTCAGAGGCGTGTTCCTTCCACGATGAATGAATTCCGCCAGAACGTGCAGGAAACGATAGGCCACACGACCGTAGTGATAGTGCTCGGAGGCGCGATTGCCATGACAGCGGGCCTTGCTCTTTCGGTTGCGATCACGGCTCCGCTCCGCAGCATCACGATCGGCACCGCGAGCGTCGCGAGCGGCGATCTCGCCCGCACTATACCGCTCGCGGGTGAAGGCGAACTCGCTATGGTCGGCAAGGCATTCAACAGTATGATCACCACCATGAATCAATATCTCATCCAGACCATATCGGGCGGTGTGCTGACGATCGACGAAGGCGCTATCATCACTTCCATGAGCAGCGACGCAGAAGTCATTCTCGGCATCCAGTCGGCCGATTACATCGGCAAACCACTTTCGCATCTGATCCCCGACATTCCCATCAACAGGGATTTCCACCACACGGTGAGCGCCATTATCAACGAACGCAAGACTTTCGTTTGCCGTGAAGTGCGGCTCAAAACCGACGTGATGGCAGAATCTCTGCCAGTGTCGATTTCCACATCCTTTCTTCGCGACCACGACAATACCCTGATCGGCCTGATCGTATCATTCGACGACGCCGCACACATGCGCCGCATACAGGAAAGAATGCGTGTGGTGGACAGATTGACATCGCTCGGCAGCCTTGCAACCAATATCGGACTCGAAGTGCAGACCCCGCTGAATGAAATCCGCCGGACGGTGGAAAATATGAGGACCAAGTCAGCGTCAAATCTGCAACTGGCCAACTATTCGGAAATCATGATGGGGGACATCGAACGGGTATCCAATGTGCTTGACAGACTGATCAGATTTATCCAGCCGTCAGCATCAGAGTGGCGCATGATACCGGCCAACGAGATTATGAACGAAATCCTGCGTCTCGCACGCTTCGAGATGAAAAACAGAAATATCACCATCATGGAAGATATCGAGCCTGATATGCCTGCCATCCTGACCCAGGAGGAGAACTTGATGCAAGCGATCCTCAACCTCATCGTCAACGCCGCCCAGGCCCTCGACTATTCCGGAGAAATACGCGTTGCGTCACATTTCACCCCTCCTCACTCCGGCGCCAGTGACAAGGGCTCTGTCGTCATCACGGTGACCGACTCTGGCCCCGGCATCAAACCTGATAACATCTCGCGCATTTTCACCCCGGCTTTTACCACTAAAGACACCGGCGCGGGGTTTGGCCTCGCCATCACCAAGCAGAATATCGAAACACAGGGCGGACGCATATCCGTCACAAGCGATCCGGGAGTGCTGACTGTGTTTTCCGTGACACTACCCGTCAGGGACAAAAACGAATTGCCAGGAGATATTTGAAACATGACTGATACGTACAACATCCTTGTCGCAGACGACGAACCCAACATGCGTATGTTTCTCACGGAGGCTCTCTCGACGCAGGGCTACTCCATAACAACGGTGGAAAATGGGGAAGAAGCTGTCGACAAGGTTAAAAGCAGTGAATTCGCCTGCGTGCTGCTCGACATGCGAATGCCGAAGATGGACGGCATCAGGGCGCTCGAAGAAATTTCACGCCTTCGCCCAGATATCCCGGTCATTATGATGACCGCCTACGGTTCTCGCGAAGTTGCTCTCGATGCCATGCGTATCGGCGCTTACGACTATTTCAACAAACCGTTCGATCTCAATGAAATGAGAGTGGTGGTCAAACGCGCTCTCGAAAAACGCAAACTGGAAGACGAAATATCACAACTGAAAGACAAGCTCCGTGAAAAACATCATTTCAAGGAAGTCATTGGGCAAAGCACTGAAATGCAGGACGTTTTCACCCTCGTTACAAAGGTTATGAACAGCGATATCACTGTCATCATATATGGCGAAAGCGGCACCGGCAAGGAGGTCATTGCAAGTCTCATTCAGCACAACAGTAACCGCAAAGACGGGCCTTTTATAAAAGTCAATTGCGCGGCTATCCCCGAAAACCTCCTCGAAAGCGAACTCTTCGGCTATGAAAAAGGCGCCTTCACCGGCGCCGTAGGACGCAAGATCGGCAAATTCGAGCAAGCTTCGGGCGGCACGATCTTTTTGGATGAAATCGGAGACATGACTCTCGCGATGCAGGCTAAAATACTCCGTGTGCTCGAAGAGCGCGAAATCGAACGCGTCGGCGGCAACCAGACTATCAAGGTCGACATCCGCATCATCGCCGCGACCAACAAGGATTTGTCTGTTGCAGTCAGGGAAAAGCTCTTTCGGGAAGACCTTTACTTCAGGCTCAACGTCATGCCGGTATTCATGCCGGCACTGCGTAACCGCAAGGGCGATATCATGCCTCTTGTCGAGCACTTTATCGAAAAATCCAACAAGAAATACAATCGTTCTGTCAGAGGCATTTCCCAAAGTGTCTACAGCGCTTTCCTCACATACCAGTGGCCCGGCAATGTGCGCGAACTCGAAAACACCATCGAACGCGCCGTACTGCTCTCAACTGGCGATGTTGTCTCCAACGACTGCCTGCCACCTAACATCCTGCGTCCGGCGGACTCCGATACTGAAATGCCTTCCGAGGGATCCCTGCTCGAAATAGTCGACAGCATCGCTGCTGTCGCGGAACGCCAGATCATCATCAACGCTCTTGATCATACTGACTGGAGCCGGAAGAAAACTGCCGAGAATCTGAAGATTTCCCGAAAAAGCCTTCACAACAAGATGAAAAAATATGGACTCTTCGATATGAAAAAGGACGGTTCCCTCCCACCTGAAGATGATTTCGATGAAGATGAAGAATGATCGCTACCATTTCCATCGTCTCGCTTGGGGCGCTTGACATAAGATCGGACTTCAGTGCCGTTTTTGGCCTGACCGGCACTGGCGCGGACAATGTCCATACTGACTTGAAACAATGAATGGCATCCGTCGGTTTTCTATAGACAGGAAAAAATACTGAAAAATTGTTTGAAAACTTGTGGATAGTATTATAAAGTTGATCAAGAAGAACAGCTAAGGCTGCCTTTTGGCCTGTCATGCTGCGGAAGGGGACGTCCTATGGGACGCGCGCGCTTTGTTGAAATACTGAAGACAAAGACTGAAATTACAGAAGAACAGCTTGCAAAGGCACGCCGCCAGACGAGGAGTACGGGGGCGACCGCGCTCGGGCGCGCTCTGATCGACCTCGGGATGATCACGCAGGAAACCTATGTCGACGTACTTGGCGAGCAGCTCGGCATCGAACGCATCGAGCTCAAAGAGGAAAACATCGAGCCACAGATACCCAACCTTCTTCCAGAAGAACTTCTGCGGCAGTACAATGTTTTTCCATTCAAACTCGATACGGACCAGATCAGTATTGCCATGTATCCGCCAACCAATCTTACCGTCATCGACGAAATAGAACTGACAACCGGATACAGGGTGAGAATCCATTTTGCCACGGAGCGCGAAATCAGCCTTGCCATCAATCATTTCTTCAGCACTACTAACCGCACAAAACAGACGATCATCGACATGCACGTCGAAGATCACATCCCGCTCAAAAGCGGGGAACTGGTCATCGACGACATCGTCGACACGGTCGACAATCCGCCTGTTGTAAGGCTCGTGGTCGATATCATCGAAGGCGCTATAAACGAGCGCGCGTCTGACATCCATCTCGAACCACAGGAATCACAGCTACGCGTCCGCTACAGGGTTGACGGAGTATTGCGCGATGTCATGCAGATACCGCGCCATATCGAAGCTTCCATCGTTTCGAGGGTGAAAATACTCGCCAATATGGACATCACCGAAAAACGCGCTCCACAGGACGGCCACATGGCCATCCGCAAAGCCGGGCGCGAGTACGATATCCGTGTCGCCACCTACCTCACGATCAACGGCGAAAAAGTCGTCATGAGACTGCTCAGCAAGGATACGATGCTCATCGACATAGAGCGTCTCGGATTCAACTCCCATGACTTGCGCATCGTGAAGGAACTTATCGAAAAACCTTACGGCATGGTACTTGTCACGGGGCCGACCGGATGCGGCAAAACTACTACCCTGTACTCGGTGCTCAATCGTCTCAATAAAACTGCCGCCAACATCGTGACCATCGAAGACCCTGTCGAATACAAACTCCCCGGCATCAACCAGTCGCAGGTCAACACTGCAACCGGCGCGACTTTCGCCACCGGCCTGCGCAGCATCCTCAGGCAAGACCCCAATATCATAATGATAGGTGAAATCCGAGATTCGGAAACATCCATGATAGCCACCCAGTCATCGCTGACCGGCCACCTTGTATTCAGCACGCTTCACACATCCAATGCCCCCGGCGCGATTTCGAGACTCCAGGAAATGGGTATCAAGGAATATCTTATCTCCGCCTCTGTCATTGGCGTCATCGCGCAGAGGCTCGTGAGAGTCATCTGCCCGTATTGCAAAGAACCACACAAGATGGACGTGCAGGAACTCTTCAAGGAATTCGGCGTGCGAAGCGAAAAAACCGGCAAAGTAGTCATATACAAGGGTGCCGGATGCAAATATTGCGGATTTACGGGCTATCACGGACGTATCGGAATATTCGAAGTCATGGCCGTTACCGGCACTGTGCAGCAGATGATACTGCGTGGCGAAAACGCCTCGCACATCCGTCACGCGGCGGTCGAAGAAGGCATGAGCACCCTGCGGCATTCGGCGTTCAGAAAAGTCGTCGAAGGCGTCACGACAATAGAGGAGGTGCGAAGAGCGGTCTTCATCAACATCGACTGATGCCGCATGGCGGCCTTTTCCGCCACTTCATCGACATGCCTCATTTCACCTTCGTCGCAAAAGATTCGCATGGCCGCAACTATCGTGGCAGTCTCTATGGAGCCACGGAGCAATCCGTTTATTTCAGACTGCAGAAACTCGGCTATGTAGTGCTCGCCGTAACGGAACAGACAGAAGTTTCCGAAGATGCGCCACTGCTCCCGCAACGTATCACAAATGAGGACAAAGTAGTTTTCGCAAAGCTGCTCAGCGTAGTTATCGACGCCGGGCTCCCGGCAGTCGACGCACTCGCCGCGCTTGAAGAGCAGACCGGCAATTTTACCCTGAAAAAAGTCATCAAAAAAATACGTGAAGATGTCGAGCACGGCATGTCGCTGTCATCAGCCTTCGAAAAACACCCGAAGGTCTTCGAGCACTATTTCATCAGCATGATACGTTCGGGCGAATCCGCGGGAAACCTCGCCGAAGTCCTCATCAGGCTCAGCACTTACATGGAAAAGGACCACGATCTCAGACGTTCGCTCAAAGGCGCTTTCATCTATCCCAAAATAGTTCTTACCATCGCGGCTTTTGCGGTAGCATTCCTGATGGTTTTCGCCATCCCGAAGATTTCTAAGTTTTACGAATCCCAAGGTGGCCCGGGATCGTCGTTCCAACTCCCGAAAATCACTCAGATAATGGTAAACACAAGCAATTTTATCGCGCATGAATGGCAATTCGACATAGCTATAGTCTTGGGTATTTTTGCGATCGTGTATTTTCTGAAATACACCGCACAGGGCAAACTCATAACCAACAGGCTTTATCTGAAAATACCAATCTACGCTCAACTGTACAAGAGAATCCTTGTTTCGAGATTCACAAGGACGATGAGTTCGATGATATATTGCGGCGTACCACTGCTGTCAGCCCTCGACACTGCAAAAGGAGTGCTTGACAACCATCTCATCGAACTGGACGTCGACAAGATGATCGAAACCGTAGAAACAGGCGGCAACATGTCATCCGCACTCAGACTGTCCCAGTATTTCCCGCCACTTGTCGTCTATATGATCTCAGCGGGAGAGCACAGTGGCCGGCTGGCCGACCTGCTCGGCACCTGTTCGGGGGCGCTCGAAAAGGAAATCGAATATTACACGAAACGCCTGCTTCTCTACATTGAGCCTCTCGTGACGATCTTTGTCGCCCTCGTTGTCGGATTCATCGCGATCGCCATGTATCTGCCGATCTTCAACATTGTCATGGCTCCAAAATAATGTCCCGCAGTCTAAAAATCATCCTGACAGCTTTCGTAGTGACCCGTGTTGTGATTTTTGGGTTTGCCGTGTGGATCGCTGACCACCATCCTTCCGGACCTCCGGCGGAGTCAGCGATGTGGCATGGCTATACACAGATCGAAAACAGATTTTTCGAACCATGGCGCCGCTGGGACGCATTATGGTTCACACAGGTTGTACGCGAGGGGTATTCGTATCGCGGTGATTCACAGTCCAATGTGACTATTTTTCCACTCTACCCACTCGCCATTGCGGCCATATCGAAACTCACGGGCAACTTGCTGTCCGCCGGACTGATAGTGTCGAATATATGTTTTCTGATATCGATGCTTTTGCTGCACGACATAGTCAGGCTGCACGGATACGGAGATGACAAGGCCCTCATCGCAGTAGGATTTATGACTGCGTTTCCAACAGCGTTCATTTTTTCAGCAGTCTACAGCGAATCTCTTTTCACAATGCTCGCAATGTTTTCCTACAGAGCGATGCTGAAAGGCAGCACAGCCAAAGCATCGCTTTGCGCGATGGCGGCATCGGCTTGCCGCCTGTCAGGAGTACTGCTACTGCCCGCACTCGCCGTGATGTATCTTGCTGCCAGAAAATGGAATTTCCGATCGACAAGGACAGATTTTTTCTGGCTGGCGGCAGTACCAGCCGGCATCCTCATATATTTTGCATATCTATATCATCTGACCGGCGATCCGTCCGCATATTTTTCCGCTCAGAAACACTGGGGACACGGACTGACATCCCCCCTTTTCTCCCTGGCTTACGAGATAACCATGCCTCAGAATTTTTTGACGAGATTCGACGTGTCGGTGTCGCTCATGGCAATAGTGCTTTCAGTCGTCGCGTGGACCGGCTTCGGAAGCGGAGCCGGCATATATGCCTTGTCGACTGTCCTCGTGAGCATGAGCGCGACCAAGCTGTATGGTGTGCCGAGATATGTCCTTGTGGCATTCCCGATCTATATGGGACTGGCTTCACTCAAAGGCGGCAACTGGAGTGGCATTACACTCATCGTCATTTCATTTGCCATGCAGCTATATGTTTTTTTTCAGTTTGTCACATGGAGGATTTCACTTTAGAACAACACTGCATTGATTAAGAGCATCAGGCATTGTAAAATGATATAATACATAAATAGCGGCTCCATATTATAAGCCGGCAACACCGACCGAGAAAACAAACCGTGGATGCACTCAGCAGAATGCCGATAAGCAATCATACAACTACCCAGTTCCCGGCGATAGTGGTCAATCCCGCTATCATCGAAAGATTGGTACGAAAAAGGACGCGTGCGGACCGTCCCGAAAAACCGCTGCCCCATATCAGACGGCGCGACCGCTTGCCCATCGAAGTGCAACTCGGGCGTGAGCACCTCGCCGGACTCCGCGAAGAGATTCACGCGGCTGAAGACGTACTGAGCAACGTCTATGAAGACATCGACATTTTCGCGGTGCGCGACTCGGCGCTCGACGAGATTGTCCATCTGATACTCCGTATGCAATACAGTCTCGACGGCATTGCCATATCAAGTTCGCGCAGGGATGCCATCAAAAAAGAACTTCGCGCCCTCGCAGACCGTATCGACGCTATCGCAGTCACTTCGCGACACAGAGCCGTTCCGCTCCTCGCCCCAATATTACGCATAATGCCTCAGCGGGAATCCGACTCTGCATCCGGCGATCTCGATGTGCTTTTCATAATAGACCGCAGCAGGCAAATGAAAAAAGATGTTACAGAATTCGTCCGTCATTTTCACATACTCCACAAGACACTCAGCGGACATGGCCTCGATGTCCGCTACTTGCTCCAAACCTACGAGTACGACTCGCAGCCGGTCGGAGAAGCACGCCGTGACGCCGCTCAATTCATCGAAGACATAGAGACACTATACTTCGCCGGCATGTCGAAAAATGCGCTCAACGCTATAATCGAGTCTTCATCCGATCACGCCTGGCGTGACTCAGCGGCAAAAGCCGTCGTACTGTTTACTGCATCCGACACAACCGACGACTATGGCGAAACCCGTGACCTCGCTGCCGCCAGGCTCCGGGAATCCGGCGCTGTCCTCTACCCTGTCAGTACATACGCCCAACTCTCACGCCTGCCGCATGGCGCGTTCGACCAGATCGCCACCGCCACTGGAGGCCGTTATATCAACTATGACATCTCTCCCATGGACGAAGTCATGACGATACTCGGCGAATCTATTTTCGACAGATTTTTCTCCCGCAGCGAGCACCTCTACGAAACCAATCAACGAACGGTTTTGATCGGTAGCGGGCAGGAATCGGCTTTCTCAGTCGAATTCCCCGACTTTCGCGCAAGCGCTCTCGGGCTGAAAGAACTTCAGTTGGAAACCGAGCAGCAATATCGTGACGCCATCCACCGCATTGAAACCGCCCTCCTGACAATATCCATCGACCGCGCTGAAAAATCGTCCATCATGGTCAATCTCAGGAGTATCCTCTCACACTTTGAAAACATCAGAGTCTTCAAACTTGACTTCCATGTATAATAACATGACGCCGAAGACATACGTATCTCGTGGCAATGGCCTATGCCGGTGTGGATGGACGCGAGTATGAATCTTGCGCTTGGGGAAATCCTCGAAATCGCCACACGTACCGGAAAAAATGGACGCCCGGTTATCGAACCAGCGGAATTCATCCTGTTTGAACAAGGCCTGAAACCCGTATGGCGGCTGTCCAACATCACGATGCAGACTTGCCGGAGCATATCCCGCATGATGAGAGCCGGCGGACTGCATGTCGTGTCGCCTTCATCATCGTATTCTTTCGGTAATAACGGACTGATCACCGGTCCCTCTTCCGCGCGCGACGCAATGGTGTGGATGTTTATCAGCCGTGACAAGGCCCTCGCCGAAGAAGCCGCCAGATGGGACGATGTGGAAAAAAACTCTTCAGGCGCAAAGCGGCGGGAAGCCACTGGCCGCATCGGCGCACTTCTCGGCTATCCCAAGTGCTGCATCGAAGCGTATCAGGCCCTCCCTGACCTTATCCACCAGACAGCGCACATGCTCTTCCCACATTTTTCCACATTCGGCATACCGGATTCGCGGCTCAACAGATTTATGCCGTTTCCCTATGTGCTCCACAGCCCATGCTCCTTTAATTGCGAAGCATCACTGGAACTCGCACGTCGCGTCGAAAAATCCATCCTCAACGAGGCGCCTCAATTTGCTCTTTCACTCGCCGAGGCGAAACGCGCTCCGCTCCTGTACTGGAAACACGGCGCGATAATGGGCTTTGACGGCGAATCGGATGGCCGCGCGATCCGTTATGGGAAAGTGACTTCCGCTGACCTCTCGTCGCTCAAAGACAGTGGCCGTCTGCGCGAAATGATTTCTGAAGGCGACAAACTGACGATAAGCGATGGCGCTCTTATCATATCCAGGGGAGGCAGTATTGTCAGGGCATTGACCCCGGAGGATACAACGGCCGGATATAATCCATTCATTCTTCACTGGGATACCTGCAAAGCACGGCGGCGTACCACACCAAAAATACTTTTTTTCGAAGCCTCTCCCGGAAGCCTTTCGGAGTATCGGGATTTCATCAGCAGTTTCGGCATCAACAATGTCACGGCAGAGAGAGACAGCATTTCCACGCACGACGCAAACGATTACAACATTTGCGTTACTGACATACGGTCACCCGGAGCGATCGCTCCCATCAAGACTGACAGATCGGCAGTGATAACCATTGGAAACGTCATTGCCGGCGCAGACAACTGCCCGCACGCCAGTAACAAAGCTCAACTCCTTGACGTCATCAGGGATATTACGGAATATGGGCCGCACGAATGAGGGCGTTGCGCATATGAACGACTCACTGACAGACTACAATCCACTTCGCACCCTTCACATCGCGATAGGAACCGCATGCAACAACAACTGCATCTTTTGCTGCGAAGGCGACCGCGAAGGCAGAGCGGCGAGACAGGTATTCGTGACAGATGAAAACGTACGCTCCATACTCGCAGCGAATATCGGACTTGGCAAGGTCGTCTTCACATCAGGCGAACCAACTCTCAATCCGAAACTCCCGGAATATATAACGCTCGCCCGCCAAATTGGCTACCACTCCGTCAGTATTGTCACTAATGGCCGCATGCTGTTCTATCGCGATCTCGCCGAACGTATCACAGGCGCGGGAGTGACTGAAATAGTGATTTCACTCCACAGCCTGCGCCCTGAACTCCACGACCGACTCACTCGCTCGCCTGGCGGTTTCATACAGGCTTTCGCGGGATTCAGCAACCTTTGCGCGCTACGTTCAAAATACCACTTCGAGCTCCACGTGAGCCGTGTCGTGTGCAGACCCAACATCGATGGCCTTGCGACAGACTGCCACCAGTTGTCCGCTTTTCCCATAAACACAATTATCCTGAATCCCCTGATGCCGATAGGACGAGCCGACAACAGCCGTCTGCTCGTGCCATATACGGAGATTGTATCCGCGATCAAGCCTATACCTGCTGAAGTGCTCTCAAAAATTTCCCTCAATGATACACCGCTATGCACGGCGATGCCCATCCTTTCCAATATCGGCACAATGGAGATATATTCGATCAAGGACGACCGCTCGGCAAACTATTCTCAGCCAGTACTCGAAGGCCGTGAAAAACGCGATCAATGCTCACGGTGCCGGTTCGATCCGGTCTGCACGGGGGTCTGGAGCCGCTACATCGAGTTTTTCGGGTGGGATGAGTTTAACCCGGCTGAAAAATGACACAGCGAATATTCGTTGCGCTTGACCATTCATAACGAGTTGGGTAGAATTCATTTGCTATGTCACGGGACAGGTGATTGCGTGGACTATTCGCTTCTGATATATGCACTCATGTGGACAGCGGTTGCACTGTACGGGTGCGGCCTGTTTATTTGCCTCATCAAGACCGATCACAAAGAGGCAAACAGACACGCGCGCGCATTCGCTGCCGGCGGGATAGCGCTTGACACCCTTATGTTTGCGACAATGGCCATTACTCGCAATTTCCCGTGAGACTATGAATTGATGAATTCTCTGTCGCGGGCTTTTTTTCTCGCGATTGTACTCGTCCTGGCCGTGGATAGAAATCAGACAAAAACACCTGCCGCAATATCTCTTGCAATCATTCTGTTCTTTTCCCTTTTCAGATTGACTGCATCGGGAAACACCAGTTTGCAGCCGGAAATGGCATTTGCGTTCAGCTTCAATTCCGTTATGTTCGGCTACCTCGTATCACTGTCCTATGCCGTGTTTGCATACCTTTTCAGTCTTTCGATATCACATCTCGCAAATCCCCGCAAGGGATCTCCGGACGGTTGCAAGCCAACCGGCATGATATACAAAACAGCGCTTGCCGGCTTTGTGATCTATTCGGCAAGCCAGGCATTCGGAGCAGCATGGGCATTGACCGGAGGGTGGGGTGATCTGTGGGTATGGGGATCGAGTCATGTGTTCAGCGCGGTAGTGTGGATTTTCTATGCAAGCATTCTTCACGTGCCAGGTAGTGTGAAAATGCCTGAAAAAACGATGGCAGCGCTCGGCACCGCCGGGTTTTCGATCATTGTTTTGTGGACTGTCTACTACGAATTCATCGTAACACCAGCTTATCTTGGATATATGATGTCATTTTGACGGCGGTCATCAGAAGCATGGCAGACAAAAAGAAAAAAAGCGCTATCGAAACCGTGTGGGACACACTGTGTTCGACCAATCTTTTTTGCGCGCTCTCTCTCCTGATAGCCTTTTGGATGATCGTGCTGCTGCTTGTCTATCCGAAATTCATACCACAGATCAACGAAATGAACGAACGGGTACTCTTTGAATGGATGCTGTATGGTACTCCAGAAAGCGCCTTCCTCCGCGGCTGGCTCGCGGCATTGTGCATCATCGCGGCAGCGCTTGGCGCCAATCTGACAGCATGTCTGATCAATGACGTTGTCATCTTGACGGCAATGATGAAAAAGAAGGCTGGCAATCGTCAGATCGCCGCAAAGATTTCGGTTTTATTGATGCACCTCGCCTACGTCACAATCCTTACAGGCCACCTCATCAGTTCGTCGACAGGATGCAAGGTTGCATACGATATAGAACCCGGAATAACATACAAAAGCGAAAAAGTACCTTTCTCGATGAAATGCACCGGTATAAAAAATGATATGCACCCTAAATCCGGCATGACTGTCGACGAAGCCACATTCACACTGGCCGGAGGAGCATTCAACGGCAAGAATATCACCATCGGATACAAGACGACAGTACGTTCTGGCGGTTACCTGTTTTCGCTTAATTCGAGGCGCGACACCTCAGGCATCGCACACCTCAAACCCGGCTCTAAACAAGCTCCGGCAAAACAGATACCCTGGGTGCGCGTTGTGCGAAATCCAGGCATCGATATCATTATTTCAGGCGGAATACTCTTCTTCCTGGGCACCATTGCCAGAATGTTAACAAGACCCTGGGAAACCTCCAAAAAACATCCCCGCAAAAAACGAACCCTTCCTACACCTTAAGCCCAATGCGGCATGTGGAAATCCATATGCCGCATTGGGCAGTCGCAATAATTGCGAACTGCTTGTAATGGTAAGCGCCAACCGGTCTAAAGTTGATGATGGAGCCGTTCGTGAACTCGATCTTGAAGTATGCCTTGCGCGTGATCTTCTGACGGCCCTGCGAATTGACCGCGATGATCGCCTGCAAGTCAGGACTGGCTTCGATCTGACAAATCGGGCTTACTACGCTGCGTTCTATGCTGTATGTGCATTGTTTGCTGTAATGGAAGGCGCGATGTTCAAGAAACATCAGCAAGTCGCATCAGCAGTTCCCCGTGAACTTGTGAAAAGTGGAAGATACCAGCAGGATTTTGGGGAAATGCACTCCAAGCTTTTCAGATATCGATCATCAGGCGACAATGATGTCGTGATGAAAGTGCTTGATGAAGATGCCGACATTGCAGTTCAATACTCGGAGCAAATTATCAGAACGATCCATGAAATACATCCACAAGAAATCCCAATGAACAAATGGTACTATTTCGTATAAAATTACCCCAAAGCCCCCGAACACTTCGCCCGGGAAAAACGGGTAGTCCATTTGTCATCCGATGACACGATCATGATCCGTCGATAGATTTGTGACATGCAACTACATTTTCCTGACGACTTTTTCGACAATGCGGATGACCGTTTCGAGGTCGGCTTTATCACCGAGGTCGCTTATTGCCATGCGCGCGATTTTCTCGATGGCCGCCTCATCGACCGCTCCGCCCTGAAGCGAGCGTACGTCACACGCGCGGCTTGGGCCGCCCGACTTTACGATCTCGATGCCATATTGTTTCGCGGCATCCTGCGCAAGTGGGGTGATGATGGCGTCGCATGGCACTTCGAGTTCCGAAAAGTGTTTCGCGTTTGCTTCTACAATCTCTTTTTTCGTAATAAGTTTTCCCATATCGCACCTGTGTGAGTCGTCATTTTTCATCAGACGGGCGTACTGATCGCCCTGTGTAAATCAGGATGAGGAGCTGCGATAACCACGCTGCTGACGAGTTCGCCCGTAGCGTTGGCGAGCGCCGCCCCGGCATCCACTGCTGTCTGTACGGCGTCTACATATCCGGTTAGTGTGATGAATGCCTTGCCGCCGAGGCCAACCGAAAGCCGGAGCTCGATCAATTCGATGTCGGCTGATTTCGCCGCGATGTCGGCTGCGCGAACTGCTGTTACGACGTTGTAAGTCTCTACGACACCGAGCGCGCGCAAGTCGTATTTTGAAGTGCCCCATATCGCAGGGAACACCATTTCATGGACATTGTTGATGCAGGTGTAACCGACGATGAAGTGCGAGCCATGTCTGATGCCTGCCTGCACGGAACTGTCCACTTCTGCCGCGTCGCCGCCTACCATCACCATGTATTTGCCGGGACAGAGTGGTTTTGCCGCAAGTAGCTGCACATCCGCCGCCTTGAGCATTACGTCGATACCTTCGATGCCCTTAGCGACGCTGAGAAATTCAACCATTCCGATTGTTCGCTGCATCATTTCGCCTCAATTGTTATTCTTCCGTCAGTAATATCTTTTACAGTTCCGTCTATCGGTGAATGCACCGGCGCGCCGAGTTTTCCATCGGATGGTTTGCCTATCATTTCGAACAGCTTCACCTTTGCTCCAGGAGCTACGATAGCTTCACAAGGAGCGCCTATGTGCTGGCTAAGAGGCACTTCCACTCGTTGCGTGAAAAGCTCAGTAACATCTGATAATTTCTGCCCGTACCATTCAAGCATGTCGCCGCGCTGCATGATATTTTTGATCGGCGTGAGCCGTGCATACCTGAACGGATGGACTTCGAGCGCCGTTTCCGTCCGTTTGAATTTTACGCCCTCTTCCGCATATCTTTTCTTCAGCATCATGTTCACGCGCATCGGCGACAGGCCGAGATTGCAGGCAGTCGTTTCGCAGACTCCACACTCACAGCAAATAAGGGCATCGGAAGCCGGGCCTTCGGGATCGAAATGGCTGAACGCGACGGAGCGCATCGTGAGATTGGGGCGCAGTCGATGGCCGATCAGGTATCGCGGGCACATGTCCGTACAGTAAGTACATTGCGTGCAGGCAGACATGCCGCGCCTGATGATCGCTTCGATTGACATTTCGCGGCGTGTAAAAATCACATGATCAGCCGGAAAAACAAGCAGTCCGGTGGTGGTCTTTTTGACGACGGCAGTTTCGATGTCAATGATTTTGCCCATCATCGGACCGCCCTCGATATAGCCGGCACTCGTGACAGTGGCACCGCCCGCGAGCGCGAGTATTTCACTAAGTGGCGCACCAACGGGAGCGAGCATCACGCGGGGTTTCCTCACTGCTCCCGCTACCGTCAGCCACCTGTGCGTGACGGGGAATCCATCGACTGCGCGAGTGATGTTGAACAGCGTTTCGATGTTGTCCACAACCGCGCCGACATTGAGCGGAATGCCCCCTTCAGGCACAATTTTGCCCATGATTTCATATACGAGAACCTGTTCATCGCCAGCGGGATAAAAATCTTCGAGCGTAAAAATTTCAATCCCGGTTGTGAGTACTCGCTCCACCGCGGAAATGGCTTCTGGATGTTTCTTTTTGATGGCAATGACACCGCGTTTCGCGCCGACGGCATCCATCACATAACGCAGTCCGCGCACTACGCCTCCGGCCTCGTGTTCGAGTAGATGGATGTCCGAATGCAGGAGCGGTTCGCACGATGCGCCGTTAGCGATCACCACTTCGGCGCTGGCATTGACCTTGACGTGCGTTGGGAACCCCGCGCCGCCGCAGCCAACAATTCCAGCGTCCCTGACAATTTTTACGAGTTCATCGCGGTTCAATGATTCCCACCTTAATCCTTTATATATGTTTCACCGTGTCAGCATTCGGTCTCGGCGAGAGCGCGTTTGACTGATTCGAGCGCCGCGTCGACCGCCGCCGTTTCGCCGAACAACGCAAGAGTGGTGATGTGCTGCGGGCATGTGCCGGAGAGTTCGAGCGCGATTATATCGGAAGTTTTTTCGGCAACATCGGATGCGTAGATGATGTCGGCCACACTGCATTGCACAAGGCCGACTGCCGTCCAGTCGAGTTCGTCGGCACGGTCACGGCTTACGAGCCGGCGCTTGATGATTTCTATGGTGTTGCGGGTCGGAGTTTTTATGAATCTGTATTTAGCCATTATTTCCTCACAATTTCGACTGAGTCGCCGTTATTTATCATCGCGGCGTTGGCTTCGTCCACATCGATGTGGAGTTCGATTTCAAATGACGGGCGCACTCTGACTGACACGCCTTCGAATATTGTGGGCCGTTCGGTCAGCGCCCTTATGCTGATGACATCGCCATCGCGGAGTCCGAGCACTTTGGCCTGTTCGGGATTGGCGTGCAGATGACGCTTGGCGATGATCAGCCCGGAATTCATTTTCACTTCGCCAGCCGGCCCCTTGATAGTGAGGCCAGGCGTGCCTTTGGTATCTCCGGAAAGACGCACTGGGGGCATCACTCCGAGGCGGCGGGCATCAGTCGGAGAAATTTCAATCTGTGTTTCCGGGCGAAGCGGGCCGAGCACTCGAACCTTTTCTATGCTGCCCCGTGGGCCGGTGAGCGTGACCAGTTCGTTCGAAGCGAATTCCCCTTTCTGCGACAGGTCATTCTTTTTCGAAAGTTCATACCCCGAACCGAATAGCGCGTCAAGATCGGCCCGGCAGAGGTGCAGGTGACGGTTGGAAATGCCGACTGGTATGGATTTGCGGTCAAGTTTGCATCGCGCGCCTGGCGCCGCCTGCGTTTTATCCTTATTTAGTTCCGCGAGTATTCGCGCGGCGATCTGGTCTTCGCGTGCGCTCATTCCGACCCTCCAGAATATTTGCACATCAAGATGTAAAACGCGCTCGAAAGGCGGTTCATGGCAGTTAGAATATCACTGCGTTCGGGCTTGAGAGTGACACCGCCCGCGAATGCGTCAAGCGCGGTGATTTCGGCCTCGCGGACGATGGTCCGCATGATGTTGATACGCGCGACCGCCATGCTCGAATTTTTATCGGCAAGCGTATGGCCGGTATTGAAAAATTTAGCTGGATTGTGTGACGCCTCCCGGAGTTGCTCGACAGTAAGACCGAAAACCGGAACATCAGCAAGCGGTACGTCGCGTACTTCGGCGCGCATAATCTCGCGCAGGAGCTTGAGCACATCGTCGAGGTCTGATTCGAGAGCGGGTATTTTCTCCTGTTTCGCAAGTATCTGAGCTTCGACGACGTAGGCCTGAATTTTGTCGATCTGGCCACGGAATGCAATGCGCGGGTGATTCTTCTGCACAAGCACATTGCCTTGCAGATGTGTAAAATGTTCGGGTTTCGCATCGAGCGATTCGCCAGTATAGCTGTTAGTGAAGGAGCCTTTTGGCGCTACGGGCGGAGTGTATTTCCCGGCTGTCTTCGAAGGCGCGGACGTGGCGACAGATGCTTCGTTGACCGTGACAGTTATGCCAGCCTGCCGGGCAAAGTCGCGCGCTGATGGCGTGACAAGCGTACCTTCGGTGATTGCCACCTGATTAATGCCCTGTTTTTTCAGGGCGCGAAGTTTTATTTCAGTCAGGACTTCTCTCTTCATTTTGCCTGCTCTTTCATGAGACGTGAAACAACTTTGCGGATTGTGCCCGAGAGGTCGCCATCATCAGTAGTGACCGGGCCGGAGGGCTTGTTGAAGGATTTCAGTTCGAACGCTACACGTTTTAGATTTATCAGGTGCATGGGCGTGATGTTGTCGGTCGTAATAGTGCCGCCGACCGCGCCGCACCCGAGTGTAAACGACGGGGCAAGTCCGGTAGAAAGACCAACCGCGCCATGTGTTGTCGGCGAATTTACGATGAGACGTGCGACAGGTTTTTTGAGAGCGAATTCCTTGACAAGGTCAATGTTCGTCGTATGGAGCCCGAGTGTGTGACCAATACCACCATATTCGAGCATTTCCATGCAGCGCGCGCACGCGCTTTCCCATCCGTCTTCTACATAGAGCGCGAGGATCGGGGCGAGTTTTTCGCGGGAAAGTGGATATGCTTTCCCAACGCCGTCGATTTCACCGACGAGTGCGGGCGTGTTTTTCGGCACGCTGAATCCTGCCATCTGAGCCAGCTTTTCGGCGCTCTGCCCGACAATTTTAGCGTTGAGGCCACCTGCCGGAGTCTGTATGATTTTATTGATTTTAGCAATTTCATCGGTGTTCATCACATAAGCTCCATTGCGTTTAAGCGACGCAATAACCTTGTCGCGAATTGGCCTTTCAGTGACAATGGCCTGTTCGGACGCGCATATCACACCATAATCGAATGATTTTGAAATCAGGACATCGCGGACCGCTTTTTCGATGTCGGCGGTTCGTTCTATGAATGCGGGGACATTGCCGGGGCCAACGCCATAGGCCGGTTTTCCGCATGAATATGCCGCGCGAACCATGTCGGAACCACCGGTGGCGACGATGACCGACGTGCCGCTGTTCTTCATTATTTCAGTCGTGCCACCCATCGTGCCTGATGTAAGACAATTAAGCGAGCCTTCGGGTGCGCCGGCTGAATGCGCCGCCGCCATCAGTATGCCGATGGCTTCGGCAGAACAGTTCTTCGAGCGCGGATGTGGGCTGATGACCGAGGCGCAACGGGCCTTCATCGCCACTATCGCATTGTGCATCGTTGTAGACGTTGGATTGGTGGTGGGCGTGATCGCCGCGACTACGCCGACCGGTACGGCCACTTCCCACATTTTTCGCGTCTTGTCTTCACTGACGATGCCTGCGGTTTTCATATCCTTAATATATTCATACAGCCCGCTGGTGGCGAGTTCGTTTTTCGCGGTTTTGTCGTCAACTTTGCCCATGCCGGATTCTTCGACAGCCATACGCGCGAGCTTTTCGGCTGCCTGTGCTCCTGCCTGACACATGCGGGCGACAATTCGGTCGATCTTCTCCTGGGAAAATTCGGCGAGTAGTTTTTGCGCGGCAACCGCGGCCGCCACCTTGTCGCGTGCTTCCTGTATTCCTGCGAGGTCTTTGTCCATTGTGATCACTCTTGACCGTTATTTTGTTTCGCCGGGATTCGGTAATCCGGCCAAAAATACATTTGTCTGCGACAGATCAGAATCGCATCGGGTTTGCTGCCACTTCAATGATTGCATCTGAAAACACTTTTGCCGATTCCTGACACGCACTTTGCGAACCTGTCAGCAGGCATCCAGCAAAGTTGGTGTGCGACGGCGGACCCCAGAACACCTGCATCTGCACATCCGCTTCCTTGAGCGAACGGTCCATTGCGTACATGGCTTCGATAGGGGGCGCGATGAGATATGAAAGAGGACTGCCGAAAGGCACCTGCGCGAGATCGGACAGATATGCGCCAGCGCGTGAAATGACATGCGGAAAGAATACGAGGTGTCCATCGTCGTCGCCGGTGTAGAACCACGCGCTTTCTTCAAGGTACTGTATGGCCGCGTCGAGGCCACTTTTCACCTCGGACGGATCAGTGCCTGAAATGATGCCGATGACTTCGCCGCTCAGTGGGCCGGACGCCGCTCCCGCGCCAGCGTAGAATGATTCGGCATAAACGACCCGCACCTGTGCGGCTTTAGTCGCGTGGTCGAGCGATACGTATGTTGCATCGTCGGACGTGGCCGTAATCATGCCGATGCACGCTTCTTCGGGCAGAAGATCAAGTTGCTTATGATAGAAATCGTTGACGCGCGGAATAATCCGTGCGGCAAGGACTTTTGGTTTTACTGGTTCGAGAGGCATCTTGGTGATTACTCCTTGAAGCCCATTCCTGAGGCTTTCTGATCGAAAATTTTGCGTGTCTTTTCTGCAATTTCCACAGCTGCTTTCTGCGGATGCAGTCCACCTTTGTGGATATTGGAAATCATGGTGCGCTCGGCTTCGACGCGTTCGGATGATGGATTGTAAGTAATGTAACAGCCCATCGATTCGGCAGTCACGAGTCCGGGGCGTTCGCCGACGATGCTGAGTGCGATACGTGGGCGAAGGATATCGCCGATCTGATCCTGCACGGCAACGCGTCCGTTATTCACATAGATTGGTTTGCCGAGTTTGAGGCCCTTGCCCTGAAGGTTATTCATAAGTGCCGGAAGGAACGAAGCAATGTTGAGTTCGATGGCAGCCGATGAAAGGCCATCGCAGATGACGATCTGAACGTCAGTTTCCGACGGGCAATTCGCCTTTACGGATTCGGCGGACACATCGGACAGTCGGCGGCCAAGCGAGGGATTGATGAGAAATTCCGTTTTGTTAGCGGCGGCCGAATCGACATACAGGATGCCGAGCTGTTCGATTTTCGCCTTATCGAGCGATATGAGGACAGCATCACGTGCGACGGCATGATCGGCTCGCGCCTTGAGGTAGGATTCGGTTTTATAGCGTGCTCCCGCGCGCCAGACGCCGATACGGGCGGGGGTTGACTGGCGCATTTTTTCAAGAGCCGCGCGCTGCTTTTCACATGGCATGAGCACACGGTTCCGCAGATCGTCACCGTCAGCGCCGTATGTTGTGGCAGGTTCGGCCTGAGCTGTTGCCCCTGTTTCTTCGAGCACGTCGCGGACAACTTCCGCTATGAGTTTCCTGAGATCGTCCGACTGGCTCATCGGGCCTCCCCGTCAAAAAAAGATGCGTCGCCCGCGAGCTTTGTGAGGCGGCCGTTTTCCATGAGACCAATTTTTTCGAGCCACTGTTCGAATTCCGGCGCGGGACGTTTGCCACAGATTTCACGTAGCGCGGCGATGTCATGGAACGATGTGAGCTGGTAGTTGAGCATGATGTCATCGCCCATCGGCACGCACATGAAGAAATTGATGCCAGCCATGGTCAGCAGCACGGCGAGGTTTTCTATGTCGGATTGATCGGTGTCCATGTGATTGGTGTAGCAGGAGTCGAGGCCCATCGAAATGCCGGTGAGCTTGCCCATGAAATGATCTTCGAGTCCGGCGCGTATCACCTGCCGTCCATTGAAGAGATATTCTGGGCCGATGAATCCTACGACGGAATTGACCATGAAAGGACTATAGCGTTTCGCGAGGCCGTAGCAGCGGGCTTCGAGTGTTGTCTGGTCGGCGCCGTGATGTCCGTTAGAGGATAGTTCGGACCCCTGCCCTGTCTCGAAGTACATGACATTGGGACCGGCGGCATTGTTGTATTTTTTAGAAAGTTCGTATGCCTCGTCGAGCATCGCGACATTTATGCCGAACGCCTTGCAGGCGGCTTCGCTGCCGGCGAGCGACTGGAATGTGAGGCCGGTGGGCGCGCCGAGTTTGATGGCTTCCATTTGTGTGGTGACGTGAGCGAGTACGCACAACTGCGTCGGTATGTCCCACTTCAGGCGGACTTCTTCGAGCGCCTTGAGGATTTCGGTGACCTTCTTGGGTGAATCGATGCAAGGGTTTACGCCAATGACCGCATCGCCGCAGCCGTAGGCCAGCCCCTCCTTTGCCGAAGCAAGTATGCCGTCAATGTCATCGGTGGGATGATTGGGCTGGAGGCGCGAACCAAGTGTGCCGGGAAGTCCTATCGTGTTGTTTGCGTGAACGACCACTTCGATCTTTTGTGCGCCGAGTATCAGGTCCATAGCGCCCATAAGCTTCGCGCACCCGGCAACCATTTCGGATGTCAGGCCGTTGGAAATGCGGCGGATGTGGTGATTAGTGGTCGTGGGTTTGAGGATATACTCGCGCAGCTCGCCGACTGACCAGTTTTTGATGTCAGCATAGATAGTCTCGTTGACCTGGTCGTCGATGACGCGCGTCACTTCGTCTTCCTCATAGGGTACGACGGGATTATTGCGAAGGTCTTCGAGAGTGAGTTCGCTAAGTACGTGTTTGGCGGCGATGCGCTCCAGATCGGACAATGCGCCGACCTTCGCGAGGGTATCGCCGGATTTTTCCTCATTAGCTTTTGCGAGGACATCCTTAACTGAGGTGAAAGAATAAGAATGGCCTCTGATCGTGGTGGAAAGCTTCATCAGAACTCCCGTATGACGCACCGCGCCGCCGGTGTGCAGACGGCGCGGTGCGTCGCGAAGAATGATTGCGAAACGCTATTGTCAGCCGAAACGCCGGAGTCTTATTTAGTAGCTTTCGGAGCGACGCCTTTGGTGGGTATGATAAGTTCGACATCGGTGTGCGGTCTGGGAATGACGTGTACGGAGACGAGTTCACCGATTTTTTCGACTGCCGCAGCCCCTGCGTCCGTGGCTGCCTTGACAGCGCCTACATCGCCTCTGATGAGGATGGTGACATAGCCTCCGCCGATGTATTCTTTCCCGACGAGAGTGACATTGGCTGCCTTGACCATTGCGTCAGCAGCTTCGATAGCGGCGACGAGTCCGCGGGTTTCGATGAGTCCAAGTGCTATTCGGCTTTCCATTTTACCCTCCATATAAACCTTATATGTTTTTTAATTCCATAATTATGTACACTGAAAAAACACCATCCCGCCATACCATGAATGGAAAACTGTGCGGCAGCACTCACTTTTTGAAAATCTGCTGCCCATCGATATCAACGTAATCGACGATGCCGAGAATAACCATGTCCGAGGGAGTATTCTTTGTCTGGGGAGTCTGGCGCGCCGAGCTTCCCTTCGAGCAGAGCACAACTTCATCATTGCCGCAGCCCACGGCATCCACAGCAACGAAATACTCCTCCGTCGGCTTGAGATCGACATCGAGTGTGCGCACCATCATCAGCTTTCTGCCCGTTAGCGAATCACTCTTTTGTGTTGCAACTACTGTGCCTATGACGCGTCCGAGTACCATGTGCCGTCACTCCCACCATAAAATGTATCTGCTTATTATCCCTGATTTCCCCTTCGCGGTCAATTGTAAGAATCAGGTCGGGAATTCACGTGCCCCAACCGTTATCCAGAAACATTTGGAGCCCAAATTTGTTTGTATTGTTAGAAATGGGGGAAAATCCATATAAGACATTTGTGAATAATGGTACAAAACACTTATGGGTCCAATTACAGATTACGGAAAATCCATCATGACATCCCTGATGAACGGTATCAGGGATATGGTGCTGATTGTCGACTCCGGGAGTATACTGCTGTTTTGTCACAACCCCAGAGATGGCTTCATCTTCCAAATCCCCCCGGACAGCCTGAACAAGCCTCTCAACACCGTGCTCCATGACTCGATTGTGGATAATGTCGAGGAACTGATAAATGCGGCTTTTTCGACCAATACCCCTCAGAGCGATATTATCGAAAAGACCATTTTCGCCGAACAGATCGTGATCGAATGCACCGCAATCCCTTCCGATGACGGACTGTGCACCGTGACAATGCGAGACAGGTCTTACGAAGCGCACTACACCAGTGCCTTCAAGGATGTCTCCCGGGATAAATTCAAAATCATAGCGGAATTCGCCCCGGTATCCATTTTAATTACGGATTTCGACGGCCATATTTTATTTGCCAATAAAAAAGCCAGACTCCTGCTGAAACTCCCCGAGGACCTTACCAGGGCGAAAGCGCAGGAAATGTATCTCGACATAAAGAATCGCATTATTTTTCTCGACGAATTGAAGACAACCGGTGTGATTTCAGAAAAACAGATCGAATTTATGGCAAAGGATGGCAGGATTTTCACCGCCCTCATGTCCGGATGTCTATTGGGCCGCGAAGTCAACAGGGGGATTATTGTCGCGATCCAGGACATATCTGACATTATCGACGCTGATGCGGCACGCAAAGACGCTGAAATCCTCTCGCAGACACTCATCAACGCCGCCCCCGATGCCATAGTGCTGATAGCTCCGGACGGCCTCATCAGGTTCGCTTCGCCAGTCGCTTACAAAATCTGCGGCATCCCTCCGGGCACTGACGTCACACGCCTTCACTATTCACAATTCGTCACTGCCGAAGGTGTGGCGGCAATAGCGGAAATCTACCAGACCGCAAGGGAGCATGCCGTATCTGTCGTAAGGGAAATCGATCACATCAAGGCGGACGGTACTGTTTTTCCGACTGAAATCAATCTCACTCCCCTCCTCGACAGCGATGGAAAATACATAGGAGCACTCTCGATTATCAGAGATATCACTTCGCGAAAAATCGCTGAGAAACAATTACTCGAAAGCGAATCGAAATACCGCTTCATCACGGAAAACATCATCGATGTCGTCTGGCAAATGGACAGAGATCTCAACTTTACTTATGTCAACAAATCCGAAGAGGCGATGACAGGATATACAGTCGATGATCTCATAGGGAAAAACCTGTTTGCATTCATCACGCCGGAAGCAGTCGAAGAAGTACAATCAAGGCTCGCCTCGATCGATGTTTATGAGGAATGCCAAATCGGTGAATTCACGATCCAGCACGCATGCAAGGATGGCTCCCTATGCTGGGTGGAGGTGATCACAAAACCTATTTTCGACGCCAACGGAAAACACATCGGATTTCAGGGGGTCAAAAGAAATATCAACGACAGAAAACTCGCGGAAGACGCTTTTCGCGAAAGCGAAAACAGATTCCGCCAGATCGCAGAAAATGTCAACGAGATTTTCTGGCTTCGATCAAACGATAAAGTCCTCTATATCAGCCCAATCTATGAACAGATATGGGAACGCCCCCGCGACGAACTATATGACAATCCGGCCCTTTTTGGCAACTATATTGTCGAAGAAGATCGCGAAAAGATGAAAACGATTTATTATAACGACTTCAGAAACAATGGTGTCTTCGATCAGGAGTTCCGCATCTTCACACCAAGCGGAGCCATCAAATGGGTACGCACCAAGTCATGGGTCGTCGCTGGCACGGAAGGCGAAAATCTCAGAACTGCCGGCATCGCAGAAGACATCACACAGAGAAAACTTGCAGAAAAACAGCTTCAGGAGAGCCGCGAAAGGCTTGAAATGGCGATCTTCGGCGCTGACATCGGCATATGGGACTGGAATATCCCCGCCGATGAAATAACTCTCAACGACCGTTGGGCGACAATGCTCGGCTATGAGCCATACCCCTGCATTTCTGCCCTCACAGTCTGGAAGGAACTCCTCCATCCGGATGACGAACTGCACGTCGCTGAAACACTCAGACACTATATAACAGGCGTCAGCGGCAAGTATGAAATAGAATATCGTCTGAAAAGTTGCGACGGATCATATTCATGGGTGCTCAACCGTGGGAAAATCATCGAACGCGACCCCGACGGCAAACCAATCCGTATGGCTGGCACACAAATCGACATCACCCGTCTCAAGAAACTCGAATCGGAACTGATCACCCAAAAGGAAAAAGCCGAATCCGCAAACAGGGCCAAAAGTGTATTTCTGTCAAAAATCAGCCACGAGCTTCGCACCCCGCTTAACGCCATAGTTGGATTCGGACGTCTGCTCAATGACCTCGGACTGCCACAAAAAGCAGCATCGTATACTGACAGCATCGTTTCCGCCTCCGATCATCTGATGAGCCTCATTACCGACATCCTCGATTTTTCACGCATCGAAGCCGGCGCCATCACCCTCGCAAACGAGACTTTCAATCTCTACGAAATCCTCACTGACATCGACAGTCTCCTGGCTCACAAGGCAAAGGAAAAGGGACTCGTATTGAAAACCACTTTCCATGGTTCCAAATACATTTGTGTAAAATCCGACAGACTGCGCCTCAGACAGGTGCTCGTCAACTTCGTAGGCAATTCCATCAAATTCACCTCACGGGGAACGATCAGCGTCACATGTGCGATCGAGGACACGGGCGACTCGCATGCGCCCGTGACTTTCACTGTCAGTGACACCGGCATCGGGATACCCGATAACCTCATCGAGGGACTCTTCCAGCCATTCGCACAACTACACGACAGTAACGGCGGCACTGGCCTCGGCCTCTCCATCTCACGCGAAATCGTCGAAGCTATGGGCGGCTCGATCAGTGCCGGAAACAATGACTACGGCGGAGCGGTTTTCTCGTTTACCGTCAACCTCGAAATTGCCGCCAGCATAATGAACGATTCTTCCAAAGATGATTCCTTCGAATCGTTCACTCTCGCCAATGGCTCCCCTCGCCTGCTCATCGTCGAGGACAATCAAACCAATCAAATGGTCATCACGGAAATGCTCGACCGCATCGGTATAACCGACTGCGATATTGCGCACAATGGCGCAATCGCGATCGAAAAGGCAATGTCTGGCAGTTACGATCTCATACTTATGGATTGCCAGATGCCGGTCGTCGATGGTTTCGAAGCGACTCAAAGCATTCGCAACTGGGAAACCACCACCGGTCGCCATACACCTATCGTGGGCCTTTCCGCTTACGCTTTCTCCGATGACCGCGCTCGCGGGCTCGCATCGGGCATGGACGAGTACCTCATCAAACCTGTCCTGCCTGACAGTCTGACCAACATGATCAAACGATATATCAAACAGACTCCAATGGAGTCCGGCAATATGCATTCCGCCATTCATCTACACGATAACAAGCCAAAGAACACACATCCATCCTGCGAAAACCAGGCCCCAGGAGCCGATGTCATCGACCGCGCTGAATTCAAGACTATCTATGATGACGACATGGAATATGCTTCCGAGTTTGTCGAACGTGTTCGCTCGCGCATCGATGGCTATGTCGAACTCATCATACAGGGAATCGAAGCCAAAGACTTCGATACGATCAGGGCCGTTTCGCACAAAATCAACGGCGACGCCGCCATTGTTGCCGCAAGACAGCTTCGGGCCTCGGCCTCAGCCGTCGAAATCGCCGCCCGAGAAAACGACATCGAACAGGCAACGGCACTATTCCCTGAACTCGAACGGCAAGTCTCGCTCTTCATGGATTTCACTCACCCCGACCATTTCCAGACATGGCTTGTATCGTCTGAATGATTCTTACCCTCACCGTATATCCATACATGTTACTTCGATGAACGCTCATCGGTATCATTTCATAGAGACACCATGATGCTCTGCTTTGGCTGGATTGGCTGTGGTGGTAACTATGATGCCGGCAATTATCACCAATGTGCCGAGAAGGCTGAGTGGCGGCACTGATTCATTGAGCAAGGCGACTCCCGCAATGAGGGGTGTCAGGATTGCACCGGTCGCGCGGGAAGGGACTACTTGCACTGCTTTTCCTTTTTTATATGCGAATTGCAGCAAAACGACTCCTCCGATTCCGTACAGCACCATAATCCATGTGACTGGAGTCAGAGCGATTGCTGCATAGTCGGCGTGGAGCGGATCTCGGAAAAGCCCGAGAAATGTGTGCGACAGTATTTTCTGCGTGGTGACCGATAATCCGGCTATGCTCCCCGCAATAATACCCAGAATTACTCCGGCAAGACGAGGCGCCTTGACGGTCACGGCAAATCCCGCACCAATTAGGCAGGCTTGGCAAAGGATGAATATGAGGAGTTTCTCACTGTCATAATCAACCGATGTATTCTGGTGACCGTGACTGAAATACCCGATCAGTGATGTGCCTGACATTATGATGAGAATCCCGATCAATTCACGAGGAAGGATTTTTTCTTTCAGCACAAATCGTGAGAACAGAGCAAGAACGATCAGCCCGAATCCGCTGAAGGCGCCGACTGTTGATGCGTTGCCAAGTGACATTGTCTTGAAGATCAGTAGTGCGACGACAATCGTCAGTGCAAAGCCAAGTATCCACACGAATGTCCAACCTGATTTTTTCAGGCGGCCATTTGCTGCCGGAATTTTATCTATGGCCAGTTTTTGCAGTCCCAGACCAATGTTTTCGATGGCAGGGGTCAGCATGGCAAGGCCAATGAATATCAGGTATTTCACGTCCATAGCGACTCCATGTATATTGCCTCAGATTGCAGGTGTTTCCATGTGGGAGAGCAAGATATTTTATGTGAGCGAGAGCAGTTTTGCGGCATTGTCGTAAAGGAGTTTTTTGCGGTATTCACGACAGTCTTCTGTTGCCATAAGTATTTTTGTGATGGGGATGGCCTGTGGATATACGGGCCAGTCGGATCCGTACAGCAGGCGATCCGGGCCAAGCCGGTCGAGCATTTCCCGAAGGTGTGACTTGGGCTGTCCGCTGAGTTCGAGGTGGCAGTGAGGATATTTTTCGCATATTTCAATGGCTGTGCGATACTGATTCATGGCGGAGTGTCCGAGTACGGCGATGCCTCCTTCGAGTGCTGCGACTGCGGAGTGATAGGTTTCAATGGCGGCGTGTTCGCGAGCCTTTTTGGGCTCGAAGCCGTTGAATCCGCTGTGGAACAGTACCGGTTTCCCGCCCGAGATTTTGTTCCAGAGTTTCAAGAGGCTTATCATCTCAGGCGCCTGCATCGACATGAGCAGCATCTCAGGGTGGATTTTCATGCCCATAGCTCCCATCGCAAGGGAGTCTTCGATGACTTTTTCGCGGCGCGGGTGTCTGGGATGTACTGTGCAGAAGAATACAAGTCTGTCAGGCGCGCCTTTTCTGATCGCTTCGCCGAATCTGTAATTGTTGTCTGAAAGGATCGGTCCGAGTTTGATGTCGAGCGACAGTATCACGGATTTCCGTATCTTCAGTGGATCCATGTCCCAGACGATATTAGGTACCGTGTGCGTATGGTGAATGCCATTGGTGAATGGAGAAATTGCAGCGGGCACATAGTCTTCGCTACCCCATTTGGGGCGCTCGTTGTAGAAGTTGACACCCGAGTAAACGCTGAGGTCCACCTTCAGTTTGCGATTGAAATCATGCAGTGTTTCAGGGTGTCTTTTCAGCAGGTCGACTTTTTTTGCGAGCAGGACAGTCCACCCCAGATGCGTGTGGAAATCAATAATTCCGTCGACGTCGGGCGCAATGAGTTCGAGCCTGCCGTCAGGTAGCTGCCTGAAGTAGCCGGATTCGCAAAGCGATTGCCAATTAGGATAAAGTGTTCGTTCTTCAGCCATGCCCCTCTCCCCTTTTCAAGTGTATATGCCGTCATTGCGCTTTCTGCATCGTGTTGAAAAACGAGGAAATAATAAATTCCTCAAGGTCATCCGGCAGGGATTCAAGAAGTCTGTTTACAGGCTCCATCCTGTCGGGCATATTTCCGCCGCTTGCGCCGATCATTTCGAGCATGTCAAGCAGCCCTTCCTCGTCCAGCCCTTGAAGACTGGATGCCAGTGCTGAAAAGTCGGCCATTTTCATTTCCGGCTGGCTGCGGATGGTTTCGACGGACGCTTTGAGATCGCGTAGCATATCTGCGGCCTGACTGACGTTGATATATGTGAATGAAATATGTATGCTCGATCGTGAATTGCCTCGTGCAAATTGGGGCTGAATGTACCAGCCTCTGATTTTCATTTCATCGGCGATGCGGTAAACGTTCAGTTTCGGGTCTTCGGAGATAAATGAGAACATGCACATCTGCGGATTTCCGTTTATCTTCAGGCCTGGGATACGGTTGATGCCGTCGATGACGAGACGGGTGGCCTTCATTACATCGCTGACAATGCGCGTGTATCCATCGACGCCGAGAAAATTCAGCACTGCCCACGCTGCGGCAAACGGACCGCCCGTCCTGCTGCTGCTCGCGACAGGATTGACAATCGTATAACCAGGCCACTTGGCGCATGCAAAAATCTGGTAGCGCCGCACGTCACGGCTGCGATACAGGATCAGAGAGCAGTTTTTCGCCGAATAGCCATACTTGTGCATGTCTACGCTGATGCTTGTGACGCCAGGCACCGAAAAATCAAAATCCTGCACCGGCTCACCCATTCTGCGCATGATTGAAAGGTGTATACCGCCTACGCAGCAATCCACATGGCAAAGGATGTTTTTATCGACAGCGATGGCCGCTATTTCTCTGACCGGATCAATTACACCATGAGCATATCCGGGCGCGGAGCATACGATCAGGATCGTATTGTCATTCACCGCCTCACGCATAGCGGCCGGGTCCGCCTCGAAAGAATCATCCTTGACCGGCACTGTCACAATCTTGACTCCGAGATAGTGAGACGCCTTGTAAAAAGCCGCATGCGCGGTGAATGGCATCACGATTTCCGGTGCAGTAATTTCCGGGTGCAGCGCCCGGGCGCGGTTGCGGGCCGCAAGCACTGTCATCATGATGCTTTCCGTGCCCCCTGACGTGACATTCCCGACTACTTTGTCGCCTCCCCGCAGGAGATCGCCGCCGACCATTGCCACTATCTCGTTTTCCATCCTCAATATGCTCGGATAACTCGTGGGGTCCAGCCCGTTCTCCACGAGGTACATCATGTATGATTCCTTGACCACCTCGCGCAGCTCTTCGTCCACATCGTAAATGAACCCGAATACCTTCCCGCTACGCCAGTCAAGGTCTTTTACCCTGAATGACTCAAGATCGCCGAGAACATCATTTTTGCATAAACCTTTTTCCGGTATGGTCTTCATATTTCGCGCCTCCCGAGATGGATATTTTCGATAGATGAATTTGAGACAATTGCAGAATCCGCAATTATTCCAACTATGGACGCTATTCCCGCTATTTTTAACCGCCCGAGAATGATGTCCTGCAAACTTAAGCAATTGCATTTGTCCTGAAAACAACAATATAGTAAGATGGATACCATAACAATGCTCAACAGTCCTGAATACTTGTCCGGGAGTCCCAACATGGAAATTTTAATTCATAACACCAATCCTTCTGAAGAGAGGCCCGATGTACTTGCGGACGTACTTCATTTCATGGGACTTCAGGGCCATAATTTCGCGCGAACGCGCCAGTCCTCTCCGTGGACGCTTGAAATGCCGCCCGACAACATGATTCATTTCTACTACATAGTGCGTGGCGGCTGTAGCATTAAACTCGCTTCGGAATCGCAGGAACGCATGCTTAACAGGGGAGAAATGATCGTGATGACGCGGGGACAGGCCTACTGCGTATATGACAACCGAACCTCTGAAATAATGGAAACCGACATGCTCTCCGGATCTTTCAGATGCAGTCCGGGGCGCGAAAAACTCATATTGCCACTGCTCCCCACGGTAATGACGCTGACATGTAAACTCAATGAAACCCCCGAGACATTGGATATGATACTTGCCTTTGTCATCGAAGAGTCCAGCCTGAAACTGCCGGGGGCAAAGCTCGTGTTTGCGCGCGCGGCCGAAATACTTTTCGTACACGTGCTGCGGACATGGCTCGATTCCGCCAATGAAAAGGAAGCAGCGAGCTGGCTTGGCGCACTTAAGGATACCCGGATAGCCTCCGCTCTTGCAGCGCTTCACGGCAGGCCTGCCCATGCGTGGACCGTTGAAGAACTGGCGGAATGCGTCGGCATGTCCCGTTCTCCATTCGCTGCGAGATTCAGCAGCATGGTCGGCATGTCACCCATGTGCTATCTCAAAAACCTTCGTATGAACATCGCTGCTGAATATCTCGAAAACACGGGAATCGCTACTAAGGAAATCGCCATGGTCACAGGATACGACTCGGAGGCGAGCTTAAGCAAAGCATTTAAATCATTTTGCGGTATGCCGCCCGGCGAATGGCGTTCGACTCATGGAAAAAAACAGCTGCTAAGTATTTAACCCAGGACCACAGATCACTGCTGTGGCTATTTGCCTTTCCACTTGCGATGTTCTATTCCAACAGGTTCGCCTTTTGTAAGATCGAGCGCCTTTTCGATAGCAAGGATTATGGAATCGCGGTCATTGTCGATCCATGGCGTGATAGCAATGGGATTGAGCTGGTTGAACCAGTCATTGGTGGCGGCGAAATCGGCCTTGCCGTCGGCGAGGAATGAGACTTCCCAGCAGGCGGAGAGAATCCCGAAATCGTAGTACATGGCATCTTCCATTTCACCGGTGAATGAATCCATCGCGGGAGCCATGCCGAGTGCATAGATGCGTTTCTGATGAGCGAGCGCAGGTTTGAACATTTCTTTGTAAAGCCGTTGGCATGTCATGTCGGGACATCGAGCCGGGAACACCGTTCCCCAGTTGCTGTGAATATCGATGGATGCATAAAACCTGTGGGCCGCTACGAAATCGCGGATTGCCTGCGTTTCGGGTTCGGAGTAAGGCTCATTGCCCATGAAGTAGTCACTGTCCGGATCGGTGGAGCCAGCCATTTCAATGTTCATCGAGCGCGGGCCGGGCAGAGGGAAATTTCGGTTGAGATCAACACCATGCGCATTGTGCCGCGTCTTGCGAGTGGGTGCGAGTTTGCCGCGTTCAAGTTCGGTCGCGACATAGCCGTCGGGGTTGAGGCAAGGCAGCACCCAGATGTCGGTTTTGCCCATCAGTGAAGTAATCCACGGATCAGTTTCAATGCCCGAAAGAAGGCGCTCGGCGACTGCCATCGCCATTCTGTTCGCAATCCACTCGTTGCCGTGAATCGTTGACGCTACGAAAGCTTCCGGGCGTTTTTTGCCATCCGGCATCGCGATGCGCACTGCGTATAGAGTCCGGCCCTCGACACTTGTGCCGTATCGCGAAATGGTTGCGTATCTCGGATAGCGCGTAGCGAGCGCGAGTGTCTCTTGCGTCATTTCGTCATACGATGGATAGCTCTCTTCAGCAATTGCTACTGCAGTCAATGGCAGGATTATACACAGAAAGACAATTGCAACGCGCGTGGTTTTCCACATATTGGCAGTCATGACCGTTCTCCAGTTCAGTATTGGTTAATCATATCACGCGGGAGAACTCATGGGTATACCGGCCTGACAGTATCCGCGATCTTGTCAGGGAACGCTACTTGAGAGAATTTCCGCACGTATATATTTCGACGCAATCGGGCAGTAGCGCGATCAACGATGATACAGACGCATGTCTATACGCAACGCAATATGTTTTTTTCGCATAAACAAGTAGTATTACACCTGTAAGACTACTTATCATGCCATAACATGCGCAATTACTCATAGCGTTGTGTATAAATGATGATGACCAAAGCAGCATTGTACAAAGCCCGGGGGGGAGCACGGATAGATTGTGAGATAACTGCGTAAAAAGCGGATCACGAGCAAAGGAACAATCCAATCGCCCACCTATTCCACATTTTGTCCCTATCCTTTGTTTCTGCCCGTTTGTTTTTTTGCAGGTTCGCCGGAAAGTTTCACGATCTGGTCTCGGATGGCAGCGGCGGTTTCAAAATCAAGTTTGTTTGAAGCATCCCACATACGGCGTTCGAGTTCGGCGACCTTGAGTGAAGTTTCGGCAATCCCGCTGACAGCAACATCGGCTTCGGCGGCAGCGGCGGTGGAGTATTTGTCGACTGTACGGTAGGTGGACGTTTCGAATCGTTCCTGTACGGATTTGATTATAGTGCGTGGAGTGATGTCGTAGAGCTGGTTGTGTTCGGACTGGATACTGCGTCGTCGTGAGGTTTCATCGAGTGCTATTTTCATCGAGTTTGTGATTCGATCAGCAAAGAGGATGACGCGGCCATTGAGATTCCGGGCGGCTCGGCCCATTGTCTGGATCATCGTGGTCGCGGAGCGCAGAAATCCTTCCTTGTCGGCGTCGAGGATAGCGACGAGCGAGACTTCGGGGATGTCGAGTCCTTCACGCAGAAGATTGATGCCTACGAGCACGTCGAAGGCGCCGCGGCGCAGGTCGTAGATGATCTGGATGCGGTCGAGCGTTTCGATGTCGGAGTGCATATAGCGGGCCTTCACGCCTTTTTCGAGCAGGTATTCAGTGAGTTCTTCGGCCATTTTTTTAGTGAGTGTGGTGACGAGGACACGTTCGCCTTGGGAGGTGACGGCATTGATTTCTCCTAACAGTGAGGCCATCTGGCCCTTGATGGGCCTGATTTCGACGAGCGGGTCGAGCAGGCCGGTGGGACGGATGATCTGTTCTACGATACGCTGGCTGTTAGCGTATTCGTAAGGACCGGGTGTGGCGCTGACGAAAATGATCTGCGGAGCGCGGTCGATAAATTCGTCGAATGAGAGCGGCCGGTTGTCGTAGGCTGACGGGAGCCGGAAACCGAAATCGACGAGGCTGCTTTTGCGTGAATGGTCGCCGTTGAACATGGCGCGTATCTGCGGGATGCTGACATGGGATTCGTCGATGATGACGACGAGGTCGTCGGGAAAGTAGTCGATGAGTGTGTAGGGGGCTTCGCCTGCGGAACGATTGTCGAAGTGGCGTGAGTAATTTTCGACTCCGGGGCAAAACCCCATTTCGCGGATGAGTTCGACATCGCGGCGCACGCGTTCGAGCAGGCGTTTGGCTTCCATTTCCTTCCCGAGGTTCATGAGTTCGGTGTAACGGTCCTGGAGTTCTTCGTCGATATTTTCCGCGATGTCGGCCATGCGGTCGGGCATCAGGACATAGTGTGTTGCGGGAAAAATCATGATGGAATCATAGACGGCGATGGAGTTGGCGGTGGCGGGGTCGGTTTGCTGGATTCGTTCGATTTCGTCGCCGAAGAAGTCGATGCGAAGAGCGGTTACGCGATCGGAGGGCATGATTTCGAGAGTGCCGCCCCTGACACGGAAGAAGCCGCATTCGAGGGGGCCTTCGGTGCGGTTGTACTGCATGGCGGCGAGGCGCAGGAGGAGTTCGTCGCGATCGATTTCCATGCCGCGATCGAGTTTGAGACAAACACTTTCGTAGTCATCGGGCGAACCGAGCCCATAGATGGAAGATACGCTTGCGACAACGACAACATCGCGGCGCAGCAGCACTGCCTGCGTGGCCGAGTGGCGCAGGCGGTCAAGTTCCTGATTGACCGTCGCGTCTTTTTCGATATATGTGTTGGTGTAAGGGATGTAGGCTTCGGGCTGGTAGTAGTCGTAATAACTCACGAAAAATTCGACGAGATTGGACGGAAAGAACTCTTTGTATTCGTTGCAGAGTTGCGCGGCAAGAGTTTTGTTGTGAGCGATGATGAGCGCGGGGCGCTGAAGCTGTTCGATGACCTTCGCCATCGTGTAGGTTTTGCCCGAGCCTGTGACACCGATGAGCGTTGTGAACTTGTTACCGGCTCGGACACTTTCGACAACTCCCGCAATCGCTTCCGGCTGGTCGCCTGTTGGTTCGAACGGTGACGCTACCTTAAAAATACCATCCATTTGAATAACCCCTTCTGTGCATTGCACAATATAAACTATATTGTAATACGCCATGTAAAAATTTACAGCCCTGCGCGTGATATCGCAATCAAATGTTACACTTGCGGCAATAGTGGGGTATAATCAGTCAGACAATAAAACTATTGGGGAGAAACAGCCTTGGCCAACTTTTATGGAAGCTACCTGCTCGTACTGCATACGCACCTGCCCTGGGTAATGTATCACGAGAGCCTCGAAGAGGAGTGGCTGCACGAAGCTGCGGCGGAAACTTATATCCCGCTTCTCGATGTCATGTCGCGCCTCGTCAACGAAGGCATCCGGCCCGGCATCACTTTCACAATGTCGCCGGTGCTCGTCGAACAGCTCAAGCTCGACCACTTCAAAGAGCACTTCATCACATACTGCCGCGAAAAAGTTATGGCTGCCGAACGCGACGCGAAGGAATTCGAATCGCGTGGCGAACTCCACCTGAAGTATCTCGCCGAACGCTGGGCAGGATTCTACGCCGAAACCGAACGCCGTTTCGTCGAAGTCCACAAAAAAGACATCATCGAATCATTCCGCAAACTTCAGGACGCCGGACAGATCGAAATCATGACATGCGGCGCAACCCACGCATATTTCCCCGCCTGCGCAGAAGACACATCCATTCAGGCTCAGGTCGCAATCGCATCGCACGCCCACAACATCCACTTCGGACGCAAGCCCAACGGCATCTGGCTTCCCGAATGCGGATACCGCCCCGCATGCAAATGGGGCCCCCCAGTCGGCAGGCACAAGGGAGAAATCCCCTATTCGCGAAAAGGCGTCGAAGAGTTTCTCGGCGAAGCCGGCATAAAATACTTCGTCGTCGACAATCATCAGCTCATGAAAGCCTATCCATACAATTTTCTGAAAGATCCGTTTTTCGCATACAACGCAAAGGGCGCTCAGCAAGCCGGAAACGATGTAGCGGTCCTCGCTCGCGATGTCCCCCTCTCACTTCAGGTCTGGCGCCACGAAATCGGATACCCGGGCGATGGCGTTTACCTCGACTTCCACAAACGTCATTCCGAAGGCCGTCACCGCTACTGGAAGATCACGCACAACAAGGCCGACATGGCCTACAAGGAATACTATCACCCCGATGACGCATTCAATCGAAAACTCCTCGAACACGCCGGCCACTATAAATCGCTGATTGCAAGCAGCCTCAAAACCCATTTCGAGCAGACAGGCACCGCCGCAATGGCTATGACCGCCTATGACACCGAACTCTACGGCCACTGGTGGTTCGAAGGTCCCGAATTCATCTACCACCTCATCAAATGGGTAAACAGCGATCCCGAAATCCGCAGTGAAACATGCTCGGAATACCTCGAACGCATGCCCACGCGTGGCGATGTCTACCTGCCCGAATCATCATGGGGCGCCAACTACGACTCCTCCACATGGATCAACGAAGAAGTCGCATGGGTACTCGACCGCGAGTACGAGGCCGAACGCGAAATACGCTATCTCTGCCGCGACTTCTGGACAAACGCCGATGCCGAACTGAGAAAAATCATCCAGCAGGCATGCCGCGAATTCCTCGTCCTCACTGCCTCCGACTGGAAATTCATGATTACCAACTGGAGTACGCGCGATCATGCCGAGCGCCGAGTCGGCCAGCACTTCTCCGATTTCAAACGTCTCTGCCAGATGGCACGTGACTACGGCGAAGGCCGCACCGTCCCCGAAAACGAGTGGATATTCCTCGGCGACTGCATGGCTCGCAACCGGCTGTTCCCCGACTTCGACGCATCATGCTTCGGCGATCTCAAAGTCCCGCCTGTCGCATGAAGCTTGTAACATGATCAAATGACATTTGATGGCCGGGGTTACAACCCGGCCATTTGCGTCTCGGTCGAAAACTCCACAGGCATACGACAGTTGCGGTACGACCTACAAGCGGGAATACATCGGAGCTGGATTGCCAGCAATGGCTTTTCCTTGTGATGCCAATGTGGCAGATAACACCAAACAGTTGAAAAACTCTCGCTTTCGTGCGATAAAGTCTTGATGCAAACTACAATTGTCACTTCGGCCATGCGCCGAAAAATCACCGTTCGGATAGAACAGTTGCCCGGTCTCACAGAGTGCCGCGCGCAATAGGACGGCAAATTCAATTTCTCAGAATGAGTGCCGCCACTCGCGGCGGGTGTTCTTTCTGCAAGACTCCGAGATACTGCAATGCCTCTCATCGATATCATCAAAAATAGCCAGGGTCTCAGCGACGCGGTCTTCACCGCCACAGGCTCGCAGATTCCGCTGAAATTCTATCGGGTTCAGGGACTTGCACTCCATCTCATGACGCTCGCGTATGCGCTCGAAACTCATGAGCCGCTCATAGTTGTGCTGCATGACGATGATCGAGTGGCACTTTTCGAACGTGAGCTCAACTGGCTTGTTGGACTCGAAAATCTTGGTTCGAAAATCGAAATATTCAACTTCCCTGACTACGATCTGTACGAATCAGACCTGCCACCGGCGATGCGTGATCGCCGTCGCCGCAGACTGTCCGCTTTGTCTGCCGTATATTCGTGGCAACCGGCAGTTCCCATACCGCTCGTGCTTGCCACACCCGGCGCAGTCGCGCGCCGCACGATGTCACGCACCGATTATCTTGAAGTGGCCCGGCGGTTTCACGAGCATGCGCCCGTCACGGTCAAGCAGTTCATCGATCATCTTGCCGCCGCAGGCTACCAGCGTCTGAAGACGGTCGAAGACGAAGGCTCCTTCTGTGTGCGTGGTGGCGTGATAGATGTTTTTCCGGCGCAGGCAAGTTTCCCGGTTCGTGTCGAATTCGCGGGTAATCTCATCGACGAAATGAGGGTGTTCGATCCCGAATCGCAACGTTCGAGCCGGCGTGTCAAGGACATCACCATCGCACCATGCTTCGAGGCGGTTTCGGGCGCGCCGGCAGGCGACATGTCAGTGCTACGGGACGATCACCGTACACTTGCCGAGCAGGGGATATCGTTTGACGGCGGCATTCTCTATCCACAAATGTTCGGCGCTGACAGCACAATCCTTTCGTCGGGTATATTCAAAACACTGATAGCTGTCGACCCAGAATACTGTGCCGGTGAATTCGTGAAATCCCGCAACGAAACGCTCGAATGGCTACAGAAAAACGAGTTCCCTTCTCCAGACAAAATCATGGAAATGATTTACTCGGAAGCACCGGACACAACCGTACGTACAGTCTCATTCATAAGTCACGACAATCCGGATGATGCCGACGAATCCGTTTCCCTGCCGGCCAGCATGCTGCCTCCACTGCCGCTGAGCCTCGACGCAATTGCAGAAAAGCTGCGTGCGGATTGCGCAAAAGGCGAAGTCGTCGTCATCTCGCGATATCGCAAACGGCTCGACAGCTTTCTCGAAGAGCAGGAAATCTTCGGAGTGAGATCATTTGAAGGCGACATGACAGGTGGCGTGAGCATCAGTGACATTCCGCTTGCGATATACACCGACTCCGAGATGTTCAGCCGTCCCCCCGAACGCAGGAAACCGGCTGGCGACCGCCGGGATCGCGCGCCGATCCTCGTGCCTGAAGATATCTCACAGGGGGAGTATGTCGTACATGCCGACCATGGGGTTGGCATCTATGAAGGCATTGTCCGCCGGCATTCGGCTGACGGTTGCGAAAAGGATTTTTTCCAGATCAAATACGGGCGCGGCGATGCACTGCTCGTACCTGTCGACCAGATGAACCGCATAGAAAAATACATCGGTGGCGAAGGTACGCTGCCTCGCATATATCCCCTCCACTCCGGACAGTGGAACCGTGTCAAACAGCGTGTTCGCAAAAAGGTGGAAGAACTCGCATCGAAACTCCTCCTGCTCTATCAGGAACGCGCCGAAGCCAGGGGCTTCCAGTTTTCCTCCGGCAATGTATTCCTGCAGGAACTCTATGATTCCTTTCAGTACACTGAAACAGAGGATCAACTCCATGCCATACGCGATGTCGAGTCGGATATGGAAGGCGAGAAGCCGATGGACAGACTTGTCTTCGGCGATGTCGGATATGGCAAGACAGAGGTTGCGATACGTGCAGCCTTCAAGGCAGCGCTCGACCATAAGCAGATCGCTATTCTATGCCCGACAACTGTACTTGCTCACCAACACTACAGGACTTTTTCCGAACGTCTCGCCCGATTTCCGGTCACGGTGGATGTAGTGTCGAGATTCAGGTCGCGCAAGGAGCAAAACGTCACGCTCAAACGTCTCGCGTCAGGCGATCTCGACATCATTGTCGGCACGCACCGGCTGCTGTCGAAAGATGTGGTTTTCAAGCAGCTCGGGTTGCTGATCGTCGACGAAGAACAACGATTCGGCGTCAAACACAAGGAAGCTATGAAGATGCTGAAAACCAATATCGACGTGCTGACTCTGACGGCTACTCCCATCCCGCGCACACTCAATATGGCAATGGCCGGCATCAGGGACATGAGCCTGATCGAAACACCTCCGGAAGACCGGCGCTCTGTACGCACTTTCGTCGAAGCATGGAATACGCACACCCTTTATCTTGCCATCGAACGTGAATTGTCTCGAAGAGGCCAAGTTTTTTTTGTCCACAATGACATCGCGTCACTCGAAAATATCAGGATTTTTCTATTCAATACATTCCCTCATGCCCGCATCGCTATTTGCCACGGCCAAATGCCCGAAACTGAAATTGAAAGGGTAATGATCGACTTCACCGAGCATCACTACGACATACTCATCAGCACCACCATCATCGAAAATGGCATTGACATACCCAATGTCAACACGCTTGTCGTCAACAATGCCGAAAACTTCGGACTTTCGCAGCTCTACCAGCTCAGGGGAAGAGTAGGCCGCTCATATCGCCAGGCATACGCTTATTTTTTCCATGCCCCAATGGAATCACTGACTGAAAAAGCCCGGAAACGGCTCTTTGCGATCAGAGACTTCGCCGATCTCGGCTCGGGCTACAAACTCGCCATGAAAGACCTCGAAATCCGGGGCGCCGGCAACATACTCGGAGCCGAACAGCACGGCTGTATCGCTGAAGTCGGATTTCATCTATATTGCCAGATGCTTGCCGAGACAGTCAGCCAGTTCAAGGGCGAACCCGTTAGGATCAGGGAAAATGCCGAAATCGACTTTGCCGCCGATGCTTATATCCCTGACGACTATATCGAAGACCTTCCGCGCCGCACGGCATTTTACAAACGCATCACCGCTTGCACAAATGACGACTATGTAGACGATATCGCCACGGAAATGCGTGACCGTTACGGAGAACTCCCCCCCCAGCTCCTGCGCCTGTTCAAGTGCCAGAAGATTTCGGCACGCGCCGTGAGTTTCGGGATCAACAAAATCAGAACAATGCCCAAACTCGAATACACGGATATCCTGTTTGCTGACGACGATTCACGTGTGCGGTTTTCATCCACTGGATATCCAGCCAACGTAATGCTCGAAGTGGATCACATGCAGGATCGTACCAGAGTCACCCACCGTGGACTGCCGTCCGACATGCTTATCGACGAATTTTTGAAATACATGTCTTTCGCTGAAGCACGTCTCACGTAGATCAAGCGTAGATATCCATACCTGTTCGTCACAAAACCGGATGCGTAACTGCCCCGACAATTTGAAATGCCGCGCAGAAATCATTAGTTCCGACACATCATTCTGCCATGACAACATGAGTGGCGAACATTGTACTGCTCCCGAATACCATTGCAGAATTCGGGGTGATAGCATAGTGCTCTGGATATTTGTCCGAAATCCTGACGCTTGAAAAGGACAATACACGAAGTATGCAATTTGGCAAGCAAAACGAAAAACGTGCGACAAGCAACAAGATGCAATATTGTTTCACAATAAGCTAAAATGGTTAAGAGACATCATTACCGGTTTGTTGAGTGTAGTATGATTTCGTCGACAAGTGACCGTGCGATGTCATAGCGGTCGAACTGGATAGCATCGACTCCGGAATCGATTGCGTTAGCAAGGCATGAGCGTACTTGTTCCGGGTCCCTGATTTCGAGGGCGTTGGAAAACACCATTACACCACGCGAGTGGGCGGCATCGACCATTTCAGGGGTTACGTCGGCGCAATCCGTATTGAATGCTACCGCTGAGGGAAACCTCGCGAGTACCGTTTCGATATCTTCGGTTCGAGACAACCCCGGCATTGCTGGTGCATCGGGTTCGAGTGCGAGGAATCCATGCTGAAACTCGCCACTGCCTACGATCACGATGTTGTCAGGATAAAAATCATACCTGGAGAGCAGATCGATCAGCGCCCGGTTCGGCAGTTCTTTCTGGTCAAGATAGAGCTTGATTTTGCCATGCATGACCTGGAGCGCTTCTTCGAGGGTCGGTATACGCGTACCCTTGAATTCTTTTGCGAATGTTGCTCCGGCATCATATTTCTTCAGTTGTTCCATCGTCAATCCGGTGGCATTGGCCATGCGTCCCGTGGTGCGCATCAGATTAGGGTCGTGAAGGATATATGGAATGCCATCCGAGGAGTATCGCACATCGAGTTCGACATAGCTGTATCCGAGATCAATTGCTTTCTGAATGGCTGGCAGGGTATTTTCAGGCGTGTACATCTTGACGCCTCTGTGGGCCACGAGCATGACGGCGGTATTGGGACGCAGTGTCGGGACAGGCGGTTTCGACGCCGCTGATGATGGTATGCCGAGGGCGATGACAAGTATTGCGAGGGCAAGTGAACGGATGTGTTTTTTCGTTAATTTCATCCAGACAAGTCTCCCATCATTTTGGCCTTATGGTGATAAACGATCGACTGCCTCCGACGGCAATTGGATGATGAATAAGGGAAAGGGACGCCAAATAACGAGGCGTCCCCCGAACTCATATCATTGTTGTCAGTAGGCAACCGTTATCCTGAAACCAGCCGCGTTGTCAGGTGCGCCGATTGTAAGAGTTGCTGAAGATATATCAAAGTGCCAGCCGTCGAGGGGATTGTCCTGAGTGGCGGGTGCGAGGGCTTTCTTGACAGCTTTTGCTCCCATCTTGATCGACGTTGGTATTTTGGCGCCTTTGATGACGATCTTGATATTGTTACGTGCGGGGCTGTAGATTCTGTCGCCAGCGGCTTCGCGTGGTCCTGCGGCAAATTCAAAACCATCGGCGTTTTCTTCGTATGTGAAGGCGGTAAGTGATGCTTGCCCCCCGACAGGATATGTAATGCCGTCATCCTCGTAAAGTTCGAGCGAGGCTGGCGCTCCTGCGTAGATGTTGAGGATGAGCGGATCAGGCGTTTTTTCGCCAGTGTGTTTCATTACGGGCCACATGGGTATGATGTGACCGGAGCGGACATATATGGGCATGAAGTCAAGTGGCGCTTCGACTTTTCGGGTTGTCGGTCCGGCAATGCGTTCTCCAGTGCGGAAATCGATCCATTCGCCAGCAGGGAAATAGACATCTTTTTCCCGCTGCCCTTTGACTACTACGGGTGCGATCATAAAAGAGGGCCCGAAGAGGAACTGGTCTTCGAGCACAGCGCATTTGTCGTCATGCTGCCATTCGAGGACAAGCGGACGCATGACAGGCAATCCGGATTGCGTGCTTTCATAGAACGAATTGTAAATGTAGGGAATAAGCCGGTAGCGAAGTTTGATGTATTCGCGGGCGATATCGGTTACCCTGGCGCCAAATGACCACGGCTGCTGCTGACGGCTGCACAACATCGTGTGAGTACGCGTGAAGGGATAGAAACAGCCAAGCTGTATCCACCGGGCATAAAGTTCAGGCGTGCAGTTGCGCGTGAATCCGCCGATGTCGGCACCGACAAAAGAAACGCCGGAAAGACCGAGACTGCATATTTCGGCTATACTGACCTGAAGGCATTCCCAGGTGGAAGAGTTGTCGCCAGTCCAGATGGTCGACCATTTCTGGATGCCAGCGTATGCCGAACGCGTCACGATGTACGGGCGTTCGTCGGGGCGCGCGCGGAGCATGCCTTCATGGGTGGCGATATTTTCGAGATGTCCATAGACGTTGTGGAGCTTGAGGTGAGGGACCGCACCTTCGGGTTCTTCCTGCACGACATCATCAGTGGAAATCTTGTAGAGATGGGGTTTGATATTGATCGACGGGTCATTCATGTCGAGCCACAGACCGCCCTGGTTGTATTTCATGAATTCGGCGATGTGTCCGGCCCACCAGTCACGGACTTCCTTACGGGCAAAATCAGGGAAAAACGTCTTGCCTGGCCACACTATGCCCCAGAAGATTTTGCCATTGGTGCGTCGCATGAAATAATCATTTTCAATACATTCACGGAAAACGTCGTAAGAAGGATCGGTCTTGATGCCCGGGTCAAGGATAGGAACGAGACGCACGCCATCGGCGCGAAGATCGTCGGCAAGTTGTTTCGGCGCGGGAAAACGCTCTGGGTCCCACGTAAAGACTTTATACTGATCCATATAGTGGATATCGAGATGAATACAGTCGAGCGGGATATCATACTCGCGAAATCTCGCGGCGAGCTTGCGGACTTTCTCCTCTGTCTTGTAGCTCCAGCGCGACTGGTGATAACCAAGCGTCCAGAGTGGGGGCATTGTCATGCGCCCAGTGAGATCGCAATATCGCGTGACGATGTCGGTCATTTCAGGGCCTGCGACAATGTAGTAATTCATATCGCCGCCCTCTGCACCAAATACATAACTGCCTTTGTCAGCCACTCCGAGATCGAAAAACGATTTCCACGGCGTATCAAAGAAAATGCCGTATGCCAGACCGGAGTGAAGGCCGATGAAAAACGGAATGGTC